>WQVV01000016.1 GCA_009785665.1 Defluviitaleaceae bacterium | reverse complement strand
CCGAACACAAGGGGAAGGGCGCGACCTATGGGCTTCTTTCATATGTAATGGAAGCTTCGCCTTTTAACAGCCACGTCCTTGAGGTAATCGACCACAACGAACCCGCGATTAAGCTATACGAAAAACTAGGTTTTCGAGAATTTAAGCGCGTTGCTGGCCCAAGGGGAAGCGGGATAAAAGAGTTCGTGTACATGCGAAAAGCAAAGGAGAGGGCGATATGCCATGAATATAAATATGGAAACAATTAAAATAGACTACTCTCAACTCATGGATTTACGTGTAGATTTTGCCTTCAAAACCTTTGCAGAGGGCAACCCCGATTCACTAATCTCACTACTAAACGCCATATTCGCCAACGCAAAAATCAACCGCATTGTAAAATCTGTTCGCTTGAAAAATCCTAATATGGATAAAAAATCTATCGAGGATAAATTATCAATTTTGGATATTAGAGCCGAACTAGATGATGGCACAGACATCCTAATTGAAATGCACCTTCACGGCATAAGCCAGATAAAATCGAAAATAATTCGCTCATGGGCGAGAGCTTATAGCGAGGAATTAGAAGCAGGACAAAAGTACACATCGCAACCGCCGACCATCACAATCGCATTTGTGGATGGAGCGGTTGACCCCATAGAAAAACACGAAAACATTACAAACAAAATCCACAGAGGTTGTATGATAATGGACAAAGACGACAACACAGTTTTCACAGAGGCATTAGAATTACACTTCATAAATATGAAAGCCTTTGCGAAGGCTATTAACGAAGCTAACAGCATAAATATAAATGAAGTCAAAGAAGATATGTTTGCATATTGGATGTCGGTAATCACGGAAAAGGAAATCAACAACAAGGACATTATCGAGAACGCCCGTAAGGAAAAGGAGGTCATTCAAATGGCTGTATCAGCAATAGCAAGACAGAGCGAAGATAAAATCATGCGACAAGCCTATCAGCGTAGGAAAGATGAGATTTATTTTCACAACGTAGAATTGGCTAATCATTTGCAGGTAGCGGAGGAATACAAACAGAGAGCGGAAAAGGCAGAAGCCGAAAACGAAAAACTACGCCAACAAATAGCCACCATGCAAGACAACTAAAACTCTTAATAGTTTTCAAAGAAATCCCGCAAAATAGGGATTTGCACTCCCCTAACCTTGTGGGCTTTTTTCGATTTCAAAAACAGTCCTTGACAACGAAATCCCTACGTATTCTTGAAATGATTGCGGGAATATATTGTAACGGCTGCGGTCATAACTGTAGCAATCAGTAGCACCAGCCACGGGAAATACTCAAGTTCTTCAAATAGCATTCCGAAAAGAAGTTGCCCAACTGGGTAAGCGGCTAGGGCAATGGCCATTAAAACCGCTGTGACTTTCCCAACAATTTCTTTTGGCGAAACGATTTGCGCGTATGCGATTACTTGAACAAAAACAATTTGCGTTGTTAGCATAATCACAGAACCTGCTATTGTCACAAGTATAAATGTCAAAATAGCTGGCTCGATTGTTAAAAATGCCAACGCCGCTATTAATGTAGCAATGGTGCAAGCCACCAAAAGCCAATGCGCCTTACTGATTGTAAGGTGCTTTTCTAATGCGCCAACCAAAATTCCACCCAGCAAACCACCGCCCATAACCACAACTTGACTAATCGCAAGTAACTGCATATCCAAAGCCAAAGTTTGCGTAATAAGAACGGGCAACCCAACAATAAACATAGCAACAGAAGGCACAGACGCAAGAAACAAGATAATAATAAGCTTCGCGATAATTGGCTTTTCCTTTGTGCCAAATTTAATGCATGTTGCAAAATCATTTTTAATAATTTGCAGAAGATTGTATCTGGCTTCGAGATGCATTTCTGGTTCTGCGTTTGGCGAAATGTGGTTGTGCCGCTTTTCTGTTAGCTTGTGGGGGATTCTCAGAAATAAATCAAGAATGGACACGATTGCAAAGATAACCGCGCAGCCCATCAAAATCGGGAAAAGCCCGAAATTCGCATACAGAACAGTCCCGATTGCAGGCCCTGTCGCGTTAGCCAAGGAGAATATCATGCCGCCAATGGCATTTGCAGGCACTAATTTTTCTTTGGGTGCGAGAAATCGTATACTTGCCATTGCCGTAGGCATGTACACCCCTTGAATCACGTTAAGCGCGAACAGTTTCACAATGACAATAGGCACGACACTCGCAAAAAAGCCGTTGAGCAACATAAACAGCACGATTACCATTGTTGTGGAAACGTCCATCCAAAAGATAATCCACTTCTTTTTGCCACGGTCGGCGAAAACGCCACCAATTGGAGTCATCAAAATTAACGGAACTCCCGCCAACGCAAGCACAGTCCCAAACAACGCGGGCGATTCGCTAATGTCCAAAATATACAGCGGCAAAACAAAACTCAAACTCGTGTTTGCAAACAACGCAAGAACTTGCACAAACATCAGTAAGGTGAAATCTCTATTCCAAAGTTTATTCATTTTTTTACATATCCCTAATCATTGGGCGGGCAAGCCATTCGCGTTCTATAATGCCCTTTCTTTTTTCTACTGCGCGTATTTTGTTTAGTATTTGGTGTGAAAATTGCGGCTCTTGCTCTACATGTCCAAAATGTCGGGTTATTGCGTCTAGGTAGGCATTGGCTAGGCTTTGTAAAAATTCGTCGTTGGAAAGTTTTTCGCGGTCGTAATCGTTTGTGTGAAAACCATTTTCGACTAACACCCCAGGTAAATTATGTTCGCGAATTATAAACCAATTACCTGCCTGCGCGCCGCGTCGTTCTATTCCTAATTCTTGAATGTTGTCCAGCAAGATGTCACCAAAAGCATACATTCGCCTTGTGTTGGCATAATTGTTAAAATATGTGCGGCTCTTGTAATAGTAATTTGCCATAAAGTAAACGTCTGCGCCGTTTTCAGTAGTGTCTATTGGGAACGGCGTTGCATTTGAATGTAGTGAAATTACCAAAAAATTGTCGCGAAGTATAGGGTTTGCTTGCAACTCGAAGATACGCTGTAAATCACGATGAGCTACCCGTTCGCGTGTCGTGTCAAAGGGCGTGTTGAAGTATATTGGCCCGTATTCTTCATAATCGCGGATAATTCTGCGCATAGCGTTTTTAAGGCGTTCCAGTTCCGCTGTGGTGGCGTATTCTGCTTCCGCGTTCGCCAAAATTTCCAGCGATTTCAAATTTATTCTTGCCACACGCACGGGCAATGGAATATCTTCACGCGTTTCACGCGTTAAAAATACATATGCCCCTTCCGCTTCCAATAACGATTTGATTTTAAACGCCAATCGTAACATTGCCGCTTCTTCTGTGTACCCCGCAAACGCTGGCGTGTTTTCATATCCATGCCCCGCGTCTAAAATGATTGTTCGCCCCTCCAACGCTCCTTGCGCATAGGCTTGTACACCAAACATCATCACAAATACAAAAAAAATTATCGGCAACGTAGATTTTTTCATTTGATTCACGTCCTCTTCCTAAGCTTTCGCCCTATAGCAAACGACTTTCAAAATCGTGATTGCGCGTCGGGCAAAACCAGCCAAAAACGCTCATTTCGCGTTTTTAGCAGCCCTCCTTCAATCACGTTTTTCAATGTCGTTTGCTATATGTACTATGCCCCAAAGCTTACCAAATGACTCATTACGTAGCAATAACCATAATGTTCCTCTAATAGGACAATCTGAACAATGCAATAGTTTATAGCATATTCCTACGCGCTTTATGATAAGATGTACTAAGGGAGGACGGTAACATGCGAGTAGTTGAAGCCGAAGAAGACAAAACAATTAAAAATGTAAAATGCTACGACAACAGTGACAATATTCGGTTGACGTGGAACTGGGGGCAAGGCGTTCAGCAGGTTTATATTTTTACCGAAGGGTTGAACGTAAACGAAACTGACGCAAACGCAGAAAATTTTTCAAATGATGGAAAGCTATTCACCTTGCAGGAATACAAAAAACAAGGCGGATGCATTCTTCCCAAAAACGCAGGCGCGTTTGTCTATTATATATACCCCTTTCAGCGCGTAGATGGCGAAGATATTTTGTACGACCAGCCACATAACCAAAACCAAATAAGCTACACCTGCAAAACCACAATAAACGTAACTATTGTTGAGAAGGCAGAACCTACAATGCTATCGTCATTTTTTTCAAGCGGAGGGCGATACAAAAACCACGAAGTAACACTAACATCAAATTACAACGTATCAGCAGATATAATAGGATATGTAAAAAACGAAAACGCCCCTCCAACAGACATAAACGACGGCACAACATACCTACTAGGCGAACCACTACAAGCAAACCAACCACTAACCAGAATAATAAGAACCGAAAGAAACGAATACCTAAACCTATTCATACCAGAAGAACATTCTACGCTATACACCTTACAAAAATAAATTCAACGGCAATCTTTTCTAAAACGCCACAAAAAATAAAGTTTTGGTCAAGCTTTTTTAAAAGCTTGCAGGGGGTTGGGGACAGCGTCCCCAAGGTCTTTCTTTTTCTTTTCTTTTCTTTTCTTTTTCTTTTCTTCTTTAAAATTACAGAAAGGTGATGTTTATGGGGTTGTTTAGACGTAAGAAGGAAGCTATCGAACGGGAGCGTATGGATACTACTCATGAGATTGTTTGTCTGTATTGCTTTCGGAACTTTACGCACGATAGAGTTGTGTTTCGTGCGCTGGAAGTGATGGACGTGGAAGGCTATCGAGCGCAGTACGACCAATTACTGGACGAGTATCGGGCGCGCTTTCATATGGACACGGCGGGGGAAATTCCTGTCGCGCTAGACCCCGACGAGTTTAGCGAAATGAATAAGGGTTATCATCGCGGGGTGCTTTCGTCGTTGAAGGACGACTACGGAAATATTACCACACGGCGGATTTGTCCGTTTTGCCACAATGATATTCCGCAAAGTGCTGGGTTCGCGCCTAGTACGGTTGTTTCTGTGGTTGGGGCCTCGCAGTCGGGGAAATCGGTTTATCTTACTAGCCTGATTCATACGTTGAAAACCATTACGCCACGGCATTTTCCTATTTTCTGCACGCCCATCAATAACGAAATGGGACGAAAATTCAAGTACGAATACGAAGACCCACTAATAGAAAACGGTATGCTTCTCGACCCAACGCAAAAAGAAAAACAGCAAGAGCCGTTTATTTTCACATTTTCGTTTTCGGACGAAACAAAGCCCGAAATAAATATCGCGTTCTTTGATGTAGCGGGTGAGGGCATGGTTGACACCGCCTACATGGATATTTATGCCGCGCATATTAGAAATTCTACGGCAATTTTGTTTTTAGTTGACCCGTTGCAGTTTCGTGCGGTTGGAAAGAAAATTCAGCTAAAGAATGGGTTGAATTACGAATTAGGCTTCTCCGACGAGCCAGTAGACGTTTTAAGCGGTTTAGTCGAGGACTACATCTATAAACTAGGCGGGGGAGTTGCGAAAATTCCAACAGCGGTGGTTTTAACCAAAACTGACCTGCTTGAATCCCTACGCTACGACGGCGAGTATCTAAGCGAACATACAAGAATGTTTGAGAATTACACCCACAGAACATTTTTTAATCTAACGGAGTTCTGTAATATCAACGCAGAGACAGAAGATTTTATTTCCGAAGTAGACCCCAATTTTCGCAACGCACTAAAACGCCGCTTTGCAGACCTAGGATTTTTTGCGGTATCTGCACTGGGAACTCAACCCGACGGTCAGCGCGTAGCGTCCTTCGCGCCCATGCGTGTTGACGAGCCATTCTTATGGCTACTACACAGGCTAGGTTACATCGAAGGCTACGAAAGCGACAGCACACGCTCATGATAGCGCAACATTTTTACACGCGTGAGCGTAGGGGGCTTTATAATTTGTCTGCGGGTTATGACACCGTTGCAAAATCTCCAGCACTTGCAGACGCTTTTGTAAAGGAGAAAATTCACCCGTACTGCGTGTACAGCGGTGGCGGTGCTGATGTACTTACAGTAGCGCATTTTTCTTGCGGCAAGATGTTATTAAGTCAAGCCGTTCATGTCCCTGCGGATTTCACAGGGCAAAGAACGGCTTTTTTTGCACATAATTATATCTTGCAAGGAGCAACGGCAGGCAACGCACTATCAGATATTTCAAAGCTACTAAACACACGCTTTGAAACAACATATGACATAAACAATGGCGGAGAATTGCAAGACATAGCAAATTTAGAAAGCCAAACCGAAACAGAAGAAAACGCCATTGAAGCAGAAATAAGCGAAGCGATTTTAACGCAAATTGTAGAAAACCTACAAACCTGCACAACCAGCGCGAAACGCACATACATTCTAGTAGAAAAACAAACCAACGTGCGCGGCATTCTAGCAAAAATATACGAACAACTGCCCGAAGAAATAAAACATCTTCTGGGCTTTTGTACATACTCACGCGAACCAGAAAAAAGAAAAGGCATTCACCTAGTCTTCCTAGAAAAAGCCGCCTACAAAGCAACAGCCCCTCGCTTCACAGGGGATTTCGTCATAGACGCAACCGCACACGAGTCCACTCAATGTAAAACCCCAAAAAACGGGGTCAAGGGGGCGAGCCCCCTTGCAGGGTTTGGGACAGCGTCCCAAGGTCTAAGCCTAGCCAATAAAATAGCAACCCTACCATACGAACGCTTCTTCACAGAATCTGATTTTTGGCATACTCGAATGCCTTTGCATAGCGCGGAAATTCTGAAAGCAGAAATACGTTGGCTGGACAAAAATATTGATACGCTTTCATTGCCACAATTTGCCGCCATTCCGAACGCTTCGCTCGCTAGGGTGCGTGGCGATTCAATTCACTTGATTCTTTCAATATTGCAAAACAGTTGCAAAATTTTAATTACGGATAAGCCCGTGCGTTTGCGCTATACTATAGGAAGTTATCCGCTGTCCAACGCCGATTACTCCCGCGTAATTAAAAATCTACGCCGCCTGTATCAAGAACACATAAAACCGCCACATTACGAGGATTTAGAATTTTTATTCCGCGCAAGAGGTACAGGGCAATTAAATTCTGACGAATTTTTGAAATTCGTAGCGGAATTTGACCTTGATAACCATGATGTTTTTATGCTATGGTATAACAAACGACTTTCAAAATCGTGATTGCGAGTGGAGCGGAAATAATTTAATACGCTCCAAAGAAAGGGTGCGGTATGGCTGTAATTAGTTCAACTTTTGAGTGGGCGGGGAATTTGTATGCAAGGTGGTTTGCCAACTGGCTTCATGTACATTTTCTGATTCGCACAGTTATAATACTTTTCGCGCTGTTGTTGATTATTTTTCTGGCAACGCAATTGTTTCAATATGTAATCTGGCCCGCTGTGATGCTGGTTGCTTACCATGTGTTCTTCCGCTTCTGGAATTTTCTTTTTGTTGAAACTCCTCAAGAGTGGTTTTATATTCGCTATCACTCTAGGGGCAATCCGACACGCGATGCAATATATCTGCGCCTGTGCGATAAGGCCAAACGCAATCGAACGATTCTTTCAAACGCAAGATTTAAAAACTTGATTACTCGTTCAAAACCACTTGGCACAAAACTAATGGTAATTAGCGCAGTAGCGGCAACCCTTTGGGTAACAGCCTTCGGACTGCATCACGAATACGCCGCGCCCGCATTAGCATTAGTTAGCGAAGACCAAAACATAATAGAAAATGCAAATTACGCATACAACGAATCAAACGGCACAATCACCGACGCAAACGCCCTAAACGAATCCGACGAAGACCCAACCACAATCACATACGACCCCAGCGATTCCACCACTCACGGATATGCCAACATTCCAAATATGCTATCCCCCACAAACTGGCAAAGTTCCAACCTAGTTCTAAACGAAACAGGACGGCAAGGCGCAAGGCTTCGCGACGGCCCAGGCATTGCAGACCAGACAATCATCAAAATTCTATGGGACGACGCTTCGCTAATCTTCCTAAACGAATACACCGCCGATACTTACGTAACAGGATTATTCTGGCTACGCGTGCAATCCGCAGATGGCACAGTGGGGTATATCAGTAGCCAATTGGTGGAAGTAGCAAGATAATTTCACAAAGGGAACACGCTCTAGTTGTGACATGAGTAAGTACAGATGTAATACTAATAAAAACGCCGCCCTATTCTTAGGACAGCGTTTTATTTTATCGTGCATATATTTTTTTCCCTTACGAAGCCCTATCAACCATATCCAAAATCAATTTAACTTCACCCTGCCCAATGCCAAGTTCCTTTGCAATTTCGGGAACTTCCTGCCCCTTTTGGCGCATTTCCCAAATTTGCTTATGCTTGGGATTGGAGAATTTGGGGCGTTTCTTAAACTCGTGCGGCGTTGCAACAGCTACTGCCGTATTGCTGTTGTCGCCTTCAATATCTGGTAAGTTGCTCACATTATTTGAAGAACTTGCAGCAACGGCAACAGCCGCCTTCTGCGAAGCCGCCACGCTCGAAATTTGCGCAACAGAAGCCTCTGTAATCAGTTTAAGTTGCGCGCCATGTTTTTCAACATACTGCGCCAGCATTTCGGAAATAACCGCACTATCTGCCGATTCAGCAATTTCCTTCTGCTTATCCTCAACCAAGTTATACAGAAACAAAATAGACTTATACTTCTCATCAACTTCGGCTTGAATCAACGCGCCAAGCTTATTAATTTCAGAAAGCGCGGAATCTAAAGCGGTATCAAGGTCTTCAATTGTCTTGGCGATATGTTGTGAATCCAATCTTTCGCGCTCCCGCTCACGACGACGCACAAAAAGCAACGCTACCAGTGAAAAAACGGTAATCACCACAAAACCAACAATCAAAGCAATAATAACAAAAGTAACGTCCAAAATATCCGCTCCTTCAATATACGGAATGCCGAAAACATTTACCGACGACAAGCTAAGTCTGCGGGCTTTAACGCAGACTTGAGCGACAGAGGAGGTTAATGTTTTCGCATTTCCGTATTAATAAAGCTGTTGCAAAATGCCCAGTCATTCCGCGCTCAAAAGCACCGTAATGAAAGGTTGCATTCTACAACAGCCCCACTTAAACTTTTATATCATACAAACTTTCGCCCGTAGGCTTCGACTTAACGCCCGCTTTCGCCTTATCATCAGGCTTCTTCTTGCGTTGCGGCTGATACCCGCCACCATGCCCCTGCCTATCGGGATTAACGTCGTTCTTCTCTGCTTTATTGCCTTGAACAACCTGTTCTTGCTGTTGCTTGACCTGCTTCTCCAGCCTATCTGCAAACATCTGGCTAGAAACCTCTGGACGACCAGCAAGCGCGCCTTGTTGCCCCGCACGGTTCGCTTCCGCCGAACCTTGAATCGTCAAAGTCATATCAATAGGGCGCAACATAAACGCACCTCCTTACATATTTGGGCCAATCGCAATCTTTTCGCCATTGTTGCGCAATCTGCAATTTGAAAGTTCATCACGAATAGTCATTTGCGCGTTACCAATGGTAATTCTAACCCCAGGCCTAATAACATTTTTAACACTAACCGTTCCCACATTCACGGAAAGGTTACGCGTAATATCATCAAGTTCCTCTTGCATTTTTGTCATTTTGTCGCGCAAAACCATTTTCATATTTACCATTTTGACAAGAATCGCTTTTTTGTCGGGGGTAAGCTGGTCTTTCTTACGCATAATGTTCAGCGTTTCCACGCCTTTGTCACATTTTTCGTACTCTATTTTAAGCTTATTAAATTCAGCTACAAGTTCCTTTTGTTTGTTCAAATCCTTAGGCGAACCGCCTACTTCTATTTCAGTAAGCGTACCCATCGGTGAACCGATTGTTGTTGCAACAAGTTTTTCACCTGCAACAAGAGTTCCACCAACCAACAAGCCGTTCTTTCCTGCAACAGTAACACTACCATCACATTTAATATTACTCTTCCGAATTGAATCCGACATAATGTTTCCACCAGCCGTTACCTTACAGCTTTCAATAAACTTAGCCGTGATGTCTTGCGCAGCAATAAGTTCGCCCTTATCCGCGCCTTGAACACCATTACCAAGCACGATACTACCGTTTTCAGAAATCAAGGTAGCAGCCTCGCAAACGCCATAAACCTCAATATTTCCTGCGGCACGCACTTCAAAACCAGTAACAACATTACCACGAATGGTTACTTGACCATTAAAATCAATATTACCTGTGGAGTTATCAACATTCGCCGCAATTTCCAAATGTGGCGAAATATTAATCTTACCTTCTGTCAAAAGCAACTGCCCACTAACATCAGCAAGAAGATGCAACCCGTCAGGAGAAAGAGCCGTTCCCTTACCACGCGGAATAACTGCCGCTGGGCGCGCCTTAGGCGCAGGAATAACATTTCCATAAACGTCAACGCCGTCTATGCCTTCCTTCGCGGGAACACTGGTAACAAGCACGTCACCACGATTACACAGCCTAAACATATCAAGTTGTTTAAAGTTTACCGTACCGTCTTCCATGATTTTGGGCTTAGGCTTAATGTTTGAACGGTCGAAGTGGAACTGTAAAAACCCATCCGTTCCATTCGTAGGCGCGTTACCTTGCGCAATCAACATTTTGCGCCCGTACCGCTTCATAGCCAAAACATTTTGAATTAATTCGCTATTAGGAACAATTTTTTGCTCCTGCAATTTTTGAATAACTTCCTCCGCAGGCATATCTCTGCCATTATTGACGGGGGCTTGGAATGTGATATAAGCCTGCATACGGTCGTCCGTAACTTCAATAAGTGCAGATTCGCCCACTTGAATAATAGCAGTGCTACCTGAAATTTTAACCTCAACGCGTGGTTCTTGGCTCTTGAGTGCCTCGCTTAGAGTGATGTAATCAACATCTTTTACTCCGTATTCATCTACTAAATCTGTGACCTGTTGACGCGTTGCGCGAATATCGCCCTCATTCACAAGAATCAAGTAAACGCCGTCTTCCTTGACAACAAGGTCGAAATGTTTTCCTTTTTCAGCCATGCTAAATATCCCTCTCCCTGTTTCGGGTTATGCGAACAGCAAATTCTTATACCTACCAAGTTTGCCTTGCAATCTCGTGATTGCTTTGGTATGAATCTGCGACACCCTAGATTCTGACACCTTCATAATGCTACTAATTTCTTTCAACGTCAAGTCCTCAAAGTAGTATAAGGTTATGACAAGTCTTTCCTTTTCTGACAGTTTGCCGATTGCGTCGGCTAACATTTCCTTGCGTTCCTGTCGTTCAGTTTGTTCTTCTGGTGAATCCATACGGTTTGTCACCAGCGACGTGAATGAAGCCTCGTAGTTCTGCTCCATAAAATCGTCAAGGCTAACCAGCGAAAGCACTGAAGACTTTCGCATTAAATCCTGCGTTTCTTCAAGGCTCATGCTTAGTTTTTCAGAAAGTTCTTCATCGGTAGGCTGGCGACCAAGTTCATCTTCAAGTTGGTTATAAACTTGCTCCATTTGTTTGTTCTTCTGCCGCAAAGTGCGTGGAACCCAGTCCATTCTGCGAATATGGTCAATAATCGCGCCGCGTATTCTAAAAGATGCATACGTTTCAAACTTGACACCTTTTGCATTGTCAAATTTATCAATTGCGTCAATCAGCCCGAAAATTCCATAACCCACCAAATCGTCATGCTCAACATGCTGCCCAATATGAATCAGCATCCGCCCAGATACATACTTAACCAAGGGAGCGTAATGTAAAATTAGCTTCTCTTTCAGCGTGGGGTTTTTGTCGGCAATATATGCTTGCCACAAACTATCAAGGTTTGTCATGCCGCCTATCAAATCCTTTTTGCTTTTGTTTATGACGCGTCGTTAAGAGGCATAGGCTCCATAAACGGGTCACTAAGCGTATCGTCGTAATCCATCATTGGCATCGGCTCTAGTTCCATCATTGGCTCAGATTGCAACGGCTCACTAAACATAACGTCAGTAGGAGTTGGAGGAGCTTCGTTGTTTAAGCTTGCCATGAAAGCTTGATATTCTGGGTCGTCAGATAAGTCGTACTCGTCGTTATTAGGCACAAAAACCTGCTTAATCAGAATACTACGTGCAAACTGCCCAATAACATAAAACAAGACAATTGCCACACTAACCCACCATGCCATAAAAGCAAGAGTAGACGGCAATCCAAACAACAAATGCCAAACAAACCCGCCCGTCACCACTAAAGCGGCAAAAATGCAAATAAGCAAATGCGCCCTGTTCAACTGATAAGACATAAAATCCCCACCTTTATTATTGAATTGCATCTGACTTTGAGACGTATGCTATAGCTTGCCAATGCATGTCATTGGCGAAATGCGACTATGTCGCCTTTTTTAAAGTACCCTAATTCCTTGCCCAATAGCCTTAATTAAAAACTTTCCATCTTCGGCATAAAGTTCCACGGTACGCCCAAAACTCGCGCCCGTTTCCTCAGCGATTAATGGAATGCCCATTTCCTTCAAAATGCGCTTTGTTGCTTCAACATTACGGTCTCCAACACGAAGGTTTTCATTGGTGGCATTGAAGGCAAACATTTGCGCACCGCCTGCAATTTTCGCTTTTAAACTGGCTCGCTTCGCGCCTAGGCGTTCCATTTGCGCAACCAACTTAACTAAGGCGGTATCCGCAAACTTAGCATGGTTAGAATTATTATGAATTGCTTTGGAATCTGGCAGCATGATATGCGCCAACCCAGCAACTTTCATATGTGGGTCGTACAGGGCAATTCCAACACACGAACCAAGCCCCAATGTAGTAAGAACACCGGGGGACTTCGTGGCGTTCAAATCAGCCATGCCCACAACAATCATATTTGCTTTACCCGGCATATTACTCCACTCCTAAGGCGCGCAGTATCCTATAAAAAGAGTGCAAATTAGGCACTAAAACGAAACAACCCGAAAACTTGACATTCTCAATAGAAATTTGCGATTCGATAAAAAGCATTTTGTCGGCCATTCGTCCGAATTCGCTTGCGGGTACGGAAAGTATAGCGTTCGCCATATCCACAGACATATATGGAATAGACGGTTTAATCTGCGAATTAGTAAGCCCTGCCAACGAACCCAAGTACGAGCTTAACATAATGTTTCCAACTTCTTCAATAACAGAACGCTCCATAACGCCAAAATTCAATTTATCCTTGGGCGGCGGAGTACCAATAATCAACTCTGCGATATTATGCGCCGCGTCAAGCTCCATCAAATGCATCATCATGCCTTGAATGTTCCCCGATAGCGACACCAAAATACCAACAATGATATTCTCGGGGCCACCCACAAAGTTTGCAATGTTATGAAAATCTGTCCAAGAAACATTGGGAACAGGCATTGTCACCTTCTTGTTTACCATTGTTGAAAGCGCGGTTGCTGCATGGGCTGTCCCCATGCTACCTATTTCTTTCAAAATGTCAAGATGGTCATCACTGAATATGTTTTCAGCACTTGTTTTAGCCATGTCTACGTTTCCCCCTTTACTATCTGGGACGTGCCTTTTTTAGTTCTTCGCGCTGCATTTTGTACATGAATCTGATAATCTTTTCTTGGTCCGACTCTGGCATCATTGAAAAACGAATACCGTACTGGAATGCATATTTGGAACTTTTGGGCAATTGCGTTTTTGTGCGAACATCACCAAATGCAATAACCAAGTCATCTCCAAGCGGAAGTTCGATGTTTAACAAATATCCCTCGTGCAGGTTTTTGTCGGTAAAAATTTTCGCACCACCCGCACTAAGGTCGGTAATCATGCCTTCCTCGCGTTCTGCCTGTTGCCCACTGGAGTATACAACGGCATAGGTAATCCCAATAAAACAATTAAAACGAAACGCAGAACGCCGTTGGATTTTTTCACCACCGTCATCTATGTGAAATTTCACCACATCGAAGCCGTCTACGTCCCCATATGCCATCATTGTTGCGTTGAAAATGTAGGTTGCGTTGTCGGTCAGCAGGCGCAGTATGAACTTCCCGCCCTTTTGCAATTGAACAAGCCTGTTTCTTTCAATGGGTGCGTGAATTAATACCTCGTTTGCTTCGGGAATTAACACCTCTATTTTGCATGTATACCCAGCACTTGGGCCGTCGCCGGGCCGCTGAATCTGCACCCTCGCTCCTGATTTTAAATTCTCAATATACAACCTACTAAACCCCCTACGCGCCAAATCGTCCTATTAATTTAAGCACAAAGTTTTGAATATTGCTTTTCTTACCTGTTTCTAATTTTAACAGCTTTGCGCAAATTTCGCTATATTTATTTGCACTTTCTGCGAATGGATATTGAATTGACACAGGTTTCTGCTTGCGCACGGCGCGCACCAAGTATGAATCAAATGGAATGCAACCAAGGAATAGTAGTTTAATCCCCAGAAAGCGCGCAGATACGCCGTTTAATTTATCGTATACATCGTTTGCTTCTGACTCGTTTACTGCACAGTTTACCACAAGCTTTAACACGCCAACATCGGGCATTGTTGCTTTCACGGATTTTATTAATGCGTAAGCGTCTGCAATGGCAGTCGGGTCGGGCGTGGTGACAACTATTGTGTCCGACGCGGCTTTGATGAAATTTGTCACTGCGTTGGAAAGTCCTGCCCTTGTATCAATTATAATATAATCTGCCAATGCGTCCAAGCGTAAAAATCCATCGGTTAGGCGTAAAATTTGGTTGTCAGTTAAATCGGTTAATGCCGACATTCCTGAACCACCTGATAAGAACATACAACCCAGTGGCCCAGTGGTTAGTGCGGCTTCAATATCAACCACGCCATTTATTACATCTGCAACTGTGTGTTTTGGAACGATTCCTAATAATATTTCAACATTCGCAAGCCCGAAATCTGCGTCAATTATTACCACACGCTTGCCCAACTTGCGCATTTGAATTGCCATATTAATTGAAAAATTCGACTTCCCTACCCCGCCTTTTCCGCTGGCTATTGCTATAACCTGCGCGTTCATTGTACTTTTGGACTCGTCATGTTCGGGAGGGTCGCTATTTTTCTGTAACATCAACTCGCGAAGACGCTTTGCTTGGTCCAATACCATCATCAGGACTTTCCGCCTTCCGCATAAGGATGTATGCCGCCCTCAATAAGCCCCAATAGCGATTTTGCGATTTTGTCGGGCTTTATAGACTCAAGGTCATCAGGGACGTTTTGTCCAAAGGTTACATATGCGGCCTTTTTCTCCGCTTTGCAACATATATTCATAAGCGAACCCAGCGTTTCCGCCTCGTCCAGCTTTGTGAAAATCAAATTGTAATCTGTTAGCGAATCGAATACATTTACTATTTTGCATAAATCTGAATAACGGGTTGTTACACTTAAAATAAGATACCTTTTGCTGTCGGGAACTGCTTCTAGTAGGGCTTTCAACTCGTCCATGCTGTCTGCATTTTTATGGCTTCGTCCAGCGGTGTCTATTAGAACGATGTCATTTTTTGCGCGTAGGGCGTGTAGATGCTCTTCCATTTCTTCGGGTCTGTAAACTACTCTTATATCAAGATTTAGAATGTCGGCATATGTTTTCAATTGCTCAACGGCGGCTATTCTGTAGGTGTCTGCCGTGATTAAGCCTATGCGAAGACCATGTTTTAACGTGAGAATTGAAGACAGTTTTGCAATGGTGGTGGTTTTTCCAACACCTGTTGGTCCCATGAATATAATTGTTTGGGCTTCGCCTTTGTTTGTATCTATTAAGGTTGGCCCTTTTAAAATGTCAACTATACTGCCATATACGGCTTTTACAAGAAGGCGCACGTCTATTTGACTGGCTTCGTCTACTTCTTCTAAGTCGCGCAGAATATGCTCGGCAACTTCGGGCATTACATCTTGCCCTATCATTGTATCGTAGAATAACTGCATTATGCTGTGACCGTATCTTTTGCCTGTGTCGGCTTCAGCTTCGGTTTTTGGTGCGCTTGCTTCTGTTTGGTTTTTGGCGGCGCGTTTTGATGACTCGTTTTGCTCCAATTGGTTTGCGGCTTTACGTGCTTCTTTTAGGACTAATGTCATAGATTCTTCTATTGACATTGCGCCAGCCGCCGCATTACCTTCCGCTAGGTCGGCAGAAAGCGGCTTGCGCTCTTTTAATGGTTGCGAGTACTGCGCGGCTTGAATCTCCGAATTTTTCAGCAGATTCATAAATTCTGTATCGTCTTCCCGTGCCGCTGTTATTATTACGCTTGGTTGACGGAAAAACCCTAACAAGCCCGACGCAGGTTTCTGCTTCACGCTTATTATTGTTGCGCCTTCTCCCATTTCCTCAATGATTATAGGCATTAGGGCGGCTTCGCTTTTACCTTCGTAGCGTTTTACCTTCATTATACACTCACCATACCCACAGATTGTACCTCCGCGGTTTGGTCAATTTCGCCATAACTAAGCACAACCAAATCGGGGGCAATTTCGTCTACAAGTTGTTTGAAGTACATACGCACAAACGGCGATGTTAATATAATCGGCATAACTCCGAGGGACGTAAGCTTGCTTACTTCCTTCTTTAGACTGTCGAACACGCGCTGACTTAGTGCTGGGTCTATATTTACGAAGCTTCCGATTTCTGTTTTTTGAATGTTTCCTGTTAGCATCTGCTCTAGGGCGGGGTCGAGGGTTATTACTGTGTTTACGCCTTGACCGAAGAATTTCTTTGATATTGCGCGGCGTAATGCGGCGCGAACGTATTCCGTTAGCATGTCTGTGTCTCTTGTTATGGGGGCGTAATCTGCTAAAGTTTCCAGAATTGTTACGAGGTCGCGAATGGAAACACTCTCCTTCAAGAGTTTCGACAATACCTTTTGGACTTCACCAACGGACATATATTTTGGAATAAGTTCATCAACCAATACAGAGTGCGATTCTTTTACGTGGTTGATTAGCTTCTGAACATCTTGACGCGAGAGGAGTTCGTGCAGGTGCTGGCGCACTACCTCTGTTAAGTGGGTTGCTATAATTGCAGGTGGGTCTACTACGGTGTAGCCCAGTGCTTCGGCGCGTTCGCGCTGGGATTCGGAAATCCACATTGCGGGAAGACCTGCGAATGGTTCTACCGTTTCGATTCCGTCAATTTCTTCCTCTACATAACCAGAATTCATTGCCATGTAATGGTCGAACATTATCTCGCCGCCTGCTACTTCTACGCCCTTTATGAAAATCGTGTACTGGTTAGGACTTAGTTTTATATTATCTTGCAAGCGTATTTGCGGGATTATTGCACCAAGTTCCAAGGCTATATTGCGCCGTATCATTACTACGCGCTCTAACAAGTCACCGCCTTGGTCTGCCGCTACTAGCGGAATCAGCCCGTAGCCGAAACATAGACGAATCATGTCAACATCTGTAAGAGGTAGCATGTCATCTGGACGGCGCATTTCTTCGGCTTCTACGTCATCTGTGGTTATTTCTGTTTCAATTGCCGCAATGGTTTTTCTCTTTCTTATACGAAGCCCTGTTACTACCAGCGCGATACCTGCGGGTATGAAAATCAGAGGTGGCATGTTGCCGAAAATCCCCAAACCAGTTAGGGAAACACCCGCGATTAAAAGCACCAGCGGTTGCGATAAAAGCTGTTTCGCAAGCGCGCCGCCAACTTCTTCCTCTGCGGTTGCTTTCGTAACAATCAGACCTGTTGCAATGGAAATCAACAGTGCTGGAATTTGAGAAACAAGACCGTCACCAATGGTTAAAAGCGCGAACAGCCCTAGTGCGTCACCAATGGGCATTGATTCGCCTGTTGCCAGACCAGTCGCACCCATTGCGATTCCACCGATAAGGTTTACGAAAACAATAATGATACTAAAAATCGCGTCACCTTTTACGAACTTTACAGAACCGTCCATTGCGCCGTAGAAATTAGATTCATCTTGGATTTTTTTGCGTCGTGCCTTTGCTTCGTCTTCATTGATTAGACCTGTGTTCAAGTCAGCATCAATTGCCATTTGCTTACCAGGCATAGCGTCCAAGGTGAAGCGAGCCGTTACCTCTGCAACGCGCTCCGAGCCTTTAACGATAACGATAAAGTTTACCAAAACAACAACTAGGAACAAAATCAGACCCAGAATCATATTGTCTTGCGCAACAACATTTGCGAAAGTATTAATAACTTCGCCAGCATAACCTTCGCCAAGAATCAAACGCGTAGTGGAAACACTCAGCGCGATTCTAAACAGCGTGATTACCAACAAAATCGTGGGAAACATTGACATTTCCAATGCTTCTTTGGCATATAGGGCATTAAGCAGAATAATCAGCGCAAGCCCAATGATTACCATAAGAAAAAAGTCAATAAGCCAATGCGGCAATGGTACGATAATTGCCAGTACACACGCCACAATAAATATCCCGATAACCGCTTCTTTTTTCATCTTTCTCGTCCACACTCCCACTAAAGGGTTGATACGTCCCCCTGTGTTTACTAAAAAGTATTAACACGCACTATAGTATAACCTAACATCTAGTTAGGCGCAACTTTTACCGCGCTTATGAGAATAATTTCCTTACCTCATCTTCAGAAAGCAGATTTATGAAGCTTCCACCCTCTGTGATTACGGAGTCTATTAAGCCCCGTTTCTTCTCTTGTAAAGCCATAATTTTTTCCTCAATTGAATCTTTTGCCACTATGTTGAAAACTTGAACGGCTTTTTTTTGCCCGTACCTGTGAGCGCGGTCGGCGGCTTGTTCCATTACGGAGGGGTTCCACCATGGGTCGTAGTGAATTACTACGTCTGCGCCAGTTAGGTTTAGCCCTGTTCCTCCCGCTTTCAGCGAAATTAGGAATAGGTCGCATTCGCCTGCGTTAAAGCTTTCGGTCATTTCCATGCGCTCTTTTGCTTTTGTTGCGCCGTCAAGGTAGAAGTATGTCACAGGTTCGCCGCGCATATTGGAAATTTCTGTTGATGCTAGAGCTTCTTTAATCAGCGCGAGCATCTGCGTAAACTGCGAGAATAATAATACCCTATGCCCCGAATCTAATGCAAGTTGAATTGTTTCCAAGGCGAGGGTTAATTTTCCGCTACCGCCTTCGTAGTTCTCTGTGAATAACGCTGGATGACAGCAAATTTGCCGCAATCGCGTAAGTTGTGCAAGGATTCGCATTCTGTTATCTGCGAAGGAATCCTCTGCAATTATATCGTCAAACGCACCTATCGCCTCAAGTAGGTTTGCTTGGTAGATTTTTTTCTGCTCGGTAGTTAATTCGGCGGGTAGGGTTGTTTCGGTTTTTTCTGGGAGTTCTTTTAACACATGCTTTTTTATGCGGCGTAGCACAAACGGGGCTATTTGACTGCGAAGTTTTGCTGCTGCTTCGTTGTCGTTGTGCTTTATTATTGGCGTTTCAAATAAGCGACCAAACTTGCTTGCTGTGTATAAATACCCAGGCATTATAAAATCAAAAATTGACCATAATTCCGTCAAAGTGTTTTCGATTGGCGTGCCTGTTAGCGCGAAACGCACTCGACCTTTTAATTCCTTTATGCTTTTTGACGCTTGCGTGCTTGGGTTTTTGATGTTCTGTGCTTCGTCAGCGATTATATAGACGAACTCCATTTCTTCGTATGCTTCCACGTCACGCTTTAACATATCATATGTTGTAATGAATACATCAATGTCGCGAGTTTTTAATAGTTCGCGGCGTTTTTCTGGCAACCCCGATATTACTTGTGTTTTTAACTGTGGCGCGAATTTTATTATTTCATTTTCCCAATTGTACAGCAAAGACGTTGGCGCGACTACTATTGATGGTAGTCCGTTTTTTCGTTCGCTTGCTAATAGAGCGATTACTTGCAGGGTTTTGCCTAGCCCCATGTCGTCTGCCAAGATGCCGCCGAAGCCGTAATGTGCTAGGGTTTTCAACCAGCTATAGCCTGTTTTTTGATACTCGCGTAGTATGCCGCTTAGTCCTTTGGGCGTTCTGAAACCTAGACTTGAATTGTTTTGGAAATGTGCGAGAAGGTTTTCAAAATTGGTATCGCGCTTTAGGGTGTGAGTTTCGGCTAGTGCGTTGGCTTTTGTTAGTTCGTCTACATATAATGCGCGGTATGCGGGTAGCGCGATTGACTTGCCTTTTACTTCTTTTTTGGTTACGTCCAGTGCTTCTAGGAAACCTGCGGCGGCTGTTACGGCTTCATCGTCTAGGGTTATGAAACGACCGTCTTTTAGACGGAAGAATTTTTTCTTTGCGCGATAGGCTTCTAGGGCTTCTAGTAGTTCGTTTATGTCGTAGCCCGAATCCTCTAGGGAAACTTTCAACAAATTTCCTGTAAGGCGCAATCCTATTTTGGGTGATTGCGCTCGTATTGTCTTTTTTTGCAAATCTTCGCTTACGAAAATTTCTGCGCAGTCGCGAAGAGTTTCTATTCCTGTTTGCATGTGTAGGAATGCGTAAATTAAATCGTTGCCCCTTAGGCGGTACAATTTCCCTATTACGTCCTCGAAGAATCCTAGTGATGCCATTCTGCGGCGTAGGGCGTATTCCGCTACTACATCGCGAATTGCTTCGTTTTGTGAGATTTCGTATTCTTCGTCTTCTTCGTCAAACGCGTCTATTACTTGGTTTTCGTAGTGAAATTCTACTCGCCCTGTGATGTCTTTGCCTTCTATATCAAAATACATTTTTGCCCTTAGCGTAGAAATTTCCCCTTCTGGGGAATCTCCAACTACTGAATCGACTACGCCCATTTTGTTTAGACGTGGCAGAATCACTGTTAAAAACCGCAATTGGTCGTTGCCTGTGAATAGAATCTCGCGGGAGGGTGTTTCTTCCAATGCTTTTAGGAAGGACGATAAAAGCTTTCCGTCTGCCTTTGGCATACGATAAAGTCCACCCTCCGCGAGAATGTAATACGATGTTGCGCCACGAAGCACACGATGGTGAAAATCTCTTGAATGCGCGACTGTGCCAGTAACAAGATGGCGAATTGTTAGCCCAAAAGAGGGATAACCGTCCCGCAAATGCACTCGCTGCCCGAAGTCCGAAACGCATTCAAGCGGCAGACCTTCGCAGATTTCAAAAAATTCATCTGTGTTGCGCGGGGTCAAATATAACTCGCGGCTGGCAAAAAGCGGGTGATGCGTAAACTGGAATTGCCTACTTAAACGCTTGCCGATTTCGGCATACATAGCGTCTTCGCGGGTGATGAAGTCTATCAGTTTGCAGGAAACTTCATCGAATAATTCGCGCCTGTGCGAAATGGTAAGCCCCTGCCCATATGTTACAGTTTCGTGACTTTTGCAACTGTTCACAAAACCCGAAATGCTTTTGACAACATACATGCGCGAATAACCCACAGTGAATGTCAAAAAAACGCCTTTCGGATTGCAGTTTAGAACGGGGGCAAGTTTTAGCAAAGCCCCTTGCGAAGTTCCATCTTCGCTGATGGGAAGGATTAGAGATTCGTCAATTCCATCATAAATAATCTTCTCAAGATTATTCGTGAGGTTGCGGGCGTGCTGGCGCATTTTTTCCGCAGAAAACATACGCGCATGACCTTCCGCATGGGCGAAAAGCACCGCCACCACATGTTTACATGCGCCGCGCCAAATGCTATGGCTTTCGCAAGAACACGCATAGCCAGACAGCGCACCAACACTATCCAGCTTTAGCGATACTTCGTAGTTTTTGTAATTTCCCTCTACGCTTGCGCGTATGGTTGTAACGCCCTCGGTTTCTTCCGTTGCGTTGAATGAAAGTAGTTTTCCGTCACGGTAGTACCGTTCGCCGCGTTCGTAGACATCGGCATTTGAACTTATGTTTAAAATTGTGCCCTTGGTGATGGCAGCCGTCTGCGATGCAGGCATCAAGCACCCCTACGATAAAAATTAGAGATTTTAAAGATAAAAGATTTAAAGATTAAGACCTTGGGACGCTGTCCCAAACCCTGCAAGGGGGCACAGCCCCCTTGACCCCGTTTTTTTGGTTTTTTATTGATGTGGTTGATTTTGATTACAGGATATGGCGGTCTAGTATTGTTACTAGGTTTGCTATTTCTGGTTTTGAAATGTTGGCTACTGCGCCAAGTTTTGTACCCATGTTTCGGTGGTCGTCGGTGATTAGTGACGAAAATACTAGGACTGGGATTTTTCTTAGCACTGCGTCTTCTTTCATTAGCTTTAGGAGGCGGTGTCCGTCCATTAGTGGCATTTCTATGTCGGTTATTACGGCGCATATGTGGTTTTCTATTGGTTCGCCGCTGTTTTTGTAGCCTTCTAGCAGAGTCCACGCTTCTTGTCCGTTGGCTGTGCATACTATGTTTACATATCCCGCTTTTTCTAATGAGCTTATGATTAGACGCTCTAGTAGGGGGGAGTCTTCTGCAATTAGGATTGGTTTGGTTGAACGGTTGCGCATTCCTAGTTTGTCAATGTCGTTTGGCGAGAAGCCCATGTTGGGGCTGATGTCTATTAGAATTTTTTCAAAGTCGATGATTGTGATTAGTTTTTCGCCGTGTTTTGCTATTCCTGTCGCCATTCCTTCTTCGCCGCCGTAGATTGTGCTGTCAGGTTTTTCTATGTCTGACAGGCGCACTACATCGATAGCTTCTACTCCGTGTACATGGAACGCCGTTTCAACATTATTTAGCTTGGTAATAATTAAAATGTCCCGCTCTTCGTCTTCCGAAGGGGGTAGCCCCATGTACGCCGCTAAGTTTATAACGGTCATTGTTTCCATGCGTGGGCGGAATATTCCTTCCACGAATGGGTTTGAGTTG
>WQVV01000015.1 GCA_009785665.1 Defluviitaleaceae bacterium | reverse complement strand
GAGGATAACTCCCCTGTGAAAACAACATAGTAATAAAGCCCTTTTTCTTCATGGTCGAAATAAAATCGCATTTCTCGCCCAGATGCATAATCAAAAAGTTGGGCGGCAGAATAAACGCGTGTTGCATTTCCCAAGTTTAAAAGGTCTTCTCGTGAAAAAACAAAACCTGCTTGGGCGTATCCCCACGATATTATTTCTTCGCCATTTCTTATACCATTGATAAATTGCTCTCTCGTAAATACGCCGCTGTAGCGGTCTAAACTATCAGCGTGTATGATTCGGATAGTTGCTTCCTGTTGGGTAGCCGATGAACTTGCGTTCCCAGTGCTAATAACAACTGTAGATGTGGAGTTATTCCAATCTACACTATAACCAACACTTTCAACCACCGCACGAATGGGAAGCATCGTACTTCCACCAATTATTTGCGCGGGAACATCAAGGCTGTGATTTGCGCCATTGGCTGTAAATGTCGCACTGCCCACAGTAATTACAACTGTATGGGTCGCTCTTGTTAATGTAATTTGCTGATTGTTGGGATTCCAGCCAACATCAAAACCTAGCATTTCAAAAACACCACGAACAGGCACAAGTGTTCGTCCATCAACATTAACAGGTGGCTGACCCGCAAAGTTTACCCGACTTCCATCAATAGTAACATTGATGTTGTTGGCATAAACAGGCACACCCGCAATCATAATACTGGCCAACATAATGACCAGTCCAACTACGGTGATACTCTTTAACGCTTTTTTCATTTCAATTTCCCTCTCTCTTCATTAATCTGGTATGAATCGTAGCACAAAAATACGCGCTATTCGGAAAATTGTAGTAACTAACCCGTTTATTGTAGAAATTAATGTGTCGTTCGTGTTCCCACTACGGAAATTGTACGATTTTCGTAGTGGAAACACGCCCTAATTAACGTCCTCGCTATGAAAAAGCACTACACTTGAAATAAATCCCAACGCAGAAACAATAGCAATCGAACCTATCATAATTGGATATGGATAGACAGGGGGATGTAATATTTCATTGCTTAACACAAAATGAGCAGGGATTGTCCATGGATATATCGCATTAAAATTTGTATTCATTAACATCATATTTCCAGTCATAACAACAGCCGCCGCAATTAGCGGAACAACAAACCCTTTTGTCCATACCGCAAGAAAAGCAAACGGGGTCACTACGAAAAACATGAACATTCCACCAAGCATAAAACGTACAAGATAATCAAACGCAACCGCCGCGCCAATTTCTGAAAGCCCAAATACAGCATGGAAAATCACGCTAAAAATAGATGTCCCAACCCATGAAATCAAAGACAAAAAAATAAGCCATACAAAAAGCATTGCAAATTTGCTAATGATAAATGTCGTCTTTTTTATGGGAATGGTTAGGATAGTTTTAAGCGTGTTTTCTGTATACTCCCGACTGAACAGGTATGCTACAACTACAACATACACAATTGGCCCGATTAAAAGCAGAGTAAACATTAAGGTGTCATCATAAAAACTCGCCATATTAAATATAACGTCTGGCCGTCTAAAATGCGCCCCTATATGATTCGCAAGCATAAATATTGGTGCTACCAATGCACCAAAAAAACTAATCAAGAACATTTTTGAACGCTTTAGTTTCAAAAATTCGCAATATAAAAGATTAGCCAATTCCGCCACCTCCAATTAGCCCAGAAAAATAATCTTCTAATTTTTCCTCACTTACATGAACAGTTGTAACCGTTAAATCATGAGACACGAAACATTTGTTAATATCGCCGCGTTTATCAATACAGTCATACACCCGAATTATGCTATCATCACAAACCGTATAATCTGATATGTTAAATTGCCGTTCCAACAGCAAAGCGGCGGTATTAACAGCAGAAACAGCATATTCAACATATTGCCTGCTTCTTTTTCGTAGTTGCGTCATATCAACTTCTTCTACTAATTGCCCCTCGTGCATAACGCCAATAACATCTACTAATAGCTCAATCTCGCTTAAAACGTGACTTGAAATAAAAATCGTCGTCCCTCGCTCCCTACATAAGGACAATAAAAATTTGCGGATTTCATGTATTCCAATCGGGTCAAGTCCATTGATGGGTTCGTCCAAGATTAGCAATTCTGGCTCGTGCATTATGGCGGCGGCTATTCCAAGCCTTTGCTTCATACCTAAAGAATATTTCGAGAAAATCTTTTTTGTTTCGGAATGAAGCCCGACAACTTCAAGGGCGTGGTTAATGCTATCTTTTCGATGCTGTCCACGCAACTGGGCAAGGATTTTCAAGTTTTCATACCCTGTCAAATTACCGTAAAAACCAGAAGTTTCAATTATAGAACCAATTTTTCGATAAATCTTATCTTGCTGTTTTCTGTAATCATCGCCAAACAACAAAATTGTACCACTTGTAGGACGAACAAGATTTAACAACATTCGCATTGTCGTTGTTTTTCCTGCTCCATTTCTGCCCAATAATCCATATATTTTCTCTCTTGGCACATGAAGCCCCAAATTGCTTACTCCAAACTGTCCACCAAATTGCTTTGTTAATCCAATCGTTTCAATTACATAATCGTTCATGCCGTTCGCCTCCTGTTATACGGAATGTCGAAAACATTTACCGACGACGAACTAAGTCTGCGGGCTTTTACGCAGACTTGAGCGACAGAGGAGGTTAGTGTTTTTGCACTTCCGTATAAAATTATTCTATCAAGAAAATCTGACAGAGGGCTTTAATAAATCTTACTTTTTTCTTACTTCGCAATAGGAAATAAAATTGTAAATATCGTATCTTCCCCTTGTATACTTGATACGGAAATGTCGCCGTTTAACACGGTTACAAGTTCTTTTGTGATAGCAAGCCCCAGCCCATTTCCCTTATCCGCACGCGAAGTTTCGCATTTATACATGCGTTCAAAAATGTGCGATAAATGTTGTTTAGGTATGCTGTGTCCATTATTTGCAACATTAACCACCACAGAATCTAAATCGCTTTTGATAGAAATTTTTATTTTTGTACATTCGCCATGCGTCATTGCGTTTTGGATAAGGTTGTTTAGTATCCGTTTGTATGCTGTGTTGTCTATGTCAACTACTAAATCATCATCATCTATCGTTGCTTGCAACACAATTTGCGATTGTTTAAATACATGAAGCCACTCAATAAGGATTTCCCTTGTGGCTTCGTTAATATCCACTGATTCAAAATGGTATTGCTGTTCATTAGAATTCAATTTGAACCATTCAAAAAGCATATCAACAAAGGCTTTTAAATCATTCGCCTTGCGATATGCAATTGAAATATATTCTTTTTCATTGTTAGCATTTGGTAATCCCTTGTCAAGTGCTTCCAAATAACCAAGCAAGGACGCAAGCGGAGTACGGACATCATGGGATAGACTTGTTAATATTTGCTTGTTTGCTTCATCTGATTTTTTTAGCAAGGCAATTTGATTATCTTCCATAACCATGTTTAACTCATAACTAACATCTGTCATTAGCCCTTTATTTTTCGCAAAAATTTTTTCTCGTCGCCCATGCCTAACATCACGCAAAACGTCAAGCCAATTTTTTATTTGCTTCTTCATACGATAAATATAAATAAACTGCCCCAAGCAAAGCAACGCCAAAATAATTACAAGGCTTTCCATCATACATCATCACCGCCAAATTTGTAGCCCACACCCCAAACGGTTAATATGAAGATTGGATTTTCTGGGTCTGGTTCGATTTTCTTACGCAAACGCCTAATATGCACCATGATGTTATTATCATCAAAGGCGTATTCGTCCTCCCATACGGCACGATAAATTTGCTTCTTTGTGAAAACATTACCCTTGTTTTTTGCAAAAAAATAAAGCAAATCAAATTCTTTTGCGGTTAAGTTAAGAGCCACGCCGTTTAAACAGACCTTATGCTTCAACGAATCAATACGTAAATTTCCTATTTCGATAACTTGCGGCTGTTGCTCCTCATTAACGGCAAAAACCGTTGACCGCCTTAGTAGTGAAGCAACTCGCGCCAAAAATTCGTTATTGCTGAATGGTTTTGTAATGTAATCGTCTGCACCCATGCGCAACCCAGATACTTTATCAATTTCGCTGTCTTTTGCTGTTAGCATTAGTATAGGAACATTGCTTCTTTTTCTTATTGCAGTAAGAACATCAAAACCATTTCTTTTTGGAAGCATTATATCCAAAACGATAAGATTGTAGTTACCACTAATCGCTTCAGCTAATCCAGATTCCCCATCAAAAAAAATACCTACGTGGTAGTTTTCAGCTTCCAAATTGTTTTTTAACAATGTACATAAATCTTTGTCGTCGTCAATTATTAGTATTTTATGTTTCACTTTTGCCGCCCTCTTAGTTTTTAATTTATGTCATTTTTATTTTTCTCTTCGTGAAATGCTGCCAAAGTGTCGTGCATGTAAAACGTGAACATATTGAACAGAAACAGCGCGATTAAGCTAAGAATGCCCAACCCTTGAGGGAAGTTACCAAGCAGAAAAATTGAGAGTGCAATTGACGCAACAGGGATTATCAATGACACTCCCCACAACAGAGACGGCAATATTTTGGCTGTGTTTTTTTTAATAAACTTGAGTCTTCGGAATATTAGCGCAAGCAAATATAAAATCAACCCAAGCACGATAAATTGCCATGTAAACCCTGCTTCCAGCAGCCCCACCTCTTCCAGCAAAGAAGGTACATAGATTCCCAAAACTACCATAGATGCAGCCTCAACCACTATAGTTATTGCAAAAATCCCCAAAGTCGCAAAAAACCGTTTGATAAGGAATGATTCGTAGTTAAACGTCATTAAAAAAATCGACACAATAGATATTATCATGCTAACAAGCGGTATTCCCAAAAACAAAAATGCCGCCGCCGATACCAAATAATAACCAACATACGAAAAAACCAATGTATACATAGATGTTCTTCGCTTCTCGAAAAATCCACTAACAAACCGCTCAACAGCAGCAACAAGCATCACATTATACACAAGATACGAAAGTACAGACATACACTTCACCTTTTTTACATGATAGCAACCCCCCATTAGAAAATATGATATTCCAATGGGGGGTTTGTTTTGCTTAAAGTAATAACTTAGGGATTAACTCTTACGCTTGGTAATGCGCGAGAATCATTTGTTGAATGGACTGTAAGAGAGAGGTTGCTATCTATTGGAGCATTGTTGCTTATTGTTACTGCAACATAAAACTCTCTTTCGTTACCAGTGATTTGACCTGGGTGAGCGCGATAGCCAGCGACATGAGTACCAGTAACACTTAGAGTCTGAACATCGGAAGATGTGCGAACGCGGAAGCTAATTTCTTCGCCTTGACGCACCGATGTAAACCCACTTTGCCAGAATGCTGCGGATATAATTCTACCCTGCTGGTGGTTATTTCCGCCACCCCAACCAACATTCCTTGAGTCTTCGGAGTTGAGGTTGTTGATATTGCCATGAGTGCTGGAAACGTGAATCACTATATTGCCAGAGGGAACATTAGAAGCCCATGCTTCCCATTGTCTATTGCCAGAGCCTGTGGAGTTTTCGTTAAGTTGTATGCGTCTGCCATCGCCTAGCACTGCCCATACGGTTGCAGTGTCGCGGTTTGTTGTGGCGGTAATTCTTACATCGTTATTGTTTTGCCAGTTGGCATTTGCATTAACTATCGAAGCCCAGCCCCAGCCGCTACTGCCGCCTTGGCCTACGTTAATATGCTCTTGGCGTGTTACTGCGCCTGTGGTGGTTCTTGTGGTGTTGGCGTAGATGGTTACATTGCCCGTGCGTACTGGATTAAAGCTTATCGTCCAAGTGCGTTGGGTGCCAGAGGTTGAACCACGGTTTGCGGTAAACTCTCTGCCGTCTGCGTCACGTATCCATACATGTTCTACGTCGTTGTTTGTGCGGATTGTGAAGCTTACGTTTTGGTTATGGGCTACGTTTCTGGAACTTGGGTTTATTGTAACGGTTTGAATTTGCGGAACGGCGGGGGCAACAAATGGTTGAGAAAGTGTTAGATTAACCATTTGCCTTGCTGCACCAGGCCAGTTATAGGTGCGGTTCGCGCCTATTTCTACCTGTTGCGTTGCCCAAGAAGTGGGGCGGAAGTCAATTGTAAAAATGCGAGAGTTTGCATCTTGTGAAATCATTCTTCCGCGAGCGAATCTGCCGTCGCCAGCATTTCTGTCAAAGTGAACCCATACTTCATTTACTTCTGCACCTGCAACCACCGTTAATTGAACAAAGTTTGCGGCTGTTGCGGGAGTTTCGGTGACACTTGCAATTGCTATTGGTGCAAGATTAGCGGGCGCAGGTGGAACCATAGCGGGAACAGTTGCGGGTGTCCCTGGCAGATTAGCCCCTGTTACTGTGATTGGAACGGTAACACTTGCCGCGCCAGTTTCATTGTTTACAGAGTTTGCAAAAATTGTAACATTGGTGGTGTGGGTTGGAACAACTGTAACGCTCCAGTCGTTTCCGGCCACACGCGTGCCTTGGACTCGCACGCCGTCAAGCACCGCGAATACAAAGTTAGTTTGTTGTGTGGTGCGTACCGAAAAGGTAATATTCTGCCCTGCTGTAACACTCGTCCTGTCCATGGAGAAGTTTGTCACCGCTGGTGCGGCAGACACAGCAAGCGGAAAGGCCACTACGAACAAAAACGCAACCACCATCGTTGCTAGGGTTTTAAAAATGGTATTGCGCAGTGCTGATTGTGAAATCAAAGTACATCACTCCTTCTTAGATATAGTTTGTTTATTCTCCCACATATAATACCACAAAATAACGGGAAGAATATGTCACTTTTGTTGCAGAAGTAATAAAATTTATGATATTATCACCATAAAATGGAGGTGAAATAAAAAATGGCTTACAAAATTACAGATGCGTGCATTTCATGCAGCGGATGCCTATCTCAATGCCCCACAAGCTGCATCTCCGAGGGCAGCCCATATGTAATAAACGCTCCCGACTGCATTTCCTGCGGAGCATGTGCAAGCGTATGCCCTGTTGGTGCTTGCGTTCAAGAGTAAAGATTAAGAGATTAAAAGATTAAGACCTTGGGGACGCTGTCCCCAATACCCCTGCAAGGGGGCACAGCCCCCTTGACCCCTTCTTTTGCGGCTGTACAGCTTCGTTAGATTTCCACTCATGTGAAGGCGCAAATGATAAAATTTTTTGGAGAGGGGGTTTGGGGGAGAACCTTTTCTTTTAGAAAAGGTTCTCCCCCAAGGTCTTTCTTTTTTTATTCTTTAATCTCGTATATTTTTTGTAGTGCCTCTAGGTCTTGGGTTCTTTCTTCTGGGGTTTTTGGTGTGTTTCGGTAGGTTTGGTCGTTTGTTAGCATGTAGCTGAAATGCATTATTATTCGCTCGTGAATGTAGGGATTTTTTATTTGGGTGTTTGAAATTTGGGTGAAGCCCTTTAGGTAGGCTGGGACGCATTTTTGGTAATGTTCTGCCATGCGGGTTGGGTCGCCTTCGCCTATTAGGTTTACTATGTCTTCGCCTAGGTAGCACCTGCCTGCGCTGTCCCAGTCTATTAGGATTATTTTGTTGGGGGCGTAGAATATGTTTGGTGGGAATAGGTCGCCGTGGCGTAGCACTACTGGGAGTTTTTCTATTTCTGCCCATGTTTTGTCGGATTTTTCGTCCATTTCGATAATCATTTTGCATAGGTGGGGTGGTATTTTGCAGTCGGGTTGGCGAATGTAGTTGTATAGCTCTTTTTTTGAACGGTTGTGGTGGTAGAAGTTTTTCATGGAGTTTTCGGCGCATAAGTTTTCTATTGTTGGGCTGAATTTTTCTGTGTATAACTTGCCGTGAAAACGCCCTAGGGCTTCTGCTGTTTTTTCGTACATATCTGCGGTTAGGTTTTTGCCTGATACTCCTTCTATGTGTTCTAGCCATAGTTTTGTTTCGTTATCGTTTATTTCTGCGTGGTAGCACTTTGGCCAGCGAAAATCTTCTGTGAAAATCTCGGCTAAATTTGAGGTGTAAAGGTCGTATTCTCTTCGCCACGAATTTGGGTCGCCAGGGCGTTCCCATTTTTTTTGTGTCTTTACTACGGCTTTGAAGGGTTTGTTTTCGTAAGTTCCTGTTATTAGTTCCACATGCCCTACAGAACCGCCGTTTAGTTTTGTGACTTTATAGCCTTTGTCAATTTTTGAGATGTCCAAATTTTGTTGCTCCATTCTATTTATTCGTTTCCGCCAATTGTAACAGTAGGGGTGGCATTGATATTTAGTGGGGGACTGTTGTTGGACTGTTGCAATTCATTTAGATTTTCGTAGTCGGTGACGTTTCCTAATTCGGCGTTGGTTTTTCCATAGTTGCCGCCGCGAACTATTTCTGCACGCATTGTACCATCTGCGAAAGTGGTGATTATTAGTCTGCCGCCTTTTACATTAAAAATGCGTTCGCTTACAGCTTCGTTTGTGGCGGCAGGGGTTGGGTTCGCCCCAAGTTTTTGTAGGTTGTTTATGTTGAATAAATTTGACACCTCCATGCTGTCAACGAAGGCGTTATCAAAATCTGAGTTTTGTATGCTTTTGATAAAGATTTCAAAGAAACTGTCAACTTGTTGCAATTTTTCTGGTTGCGTCAAAATACTGTTTAGCAACGCATTTTCAAAGGCGTGGTTTAAATCGCTTAGTTGCTTGTACAATTCATCTTGATTGCTGTATCGTTCTAGTAATTCCTCTTGTAATTCTGCGTATTTTCTTGCAAGGTTTTCGAGCGTTACCGTAAATCCATATGGAGAGTTAAACCCTACACGGAAAAACTCACCAAAAAAACTAAGCTTTTGAGTGGATTCGGGGTGAAGTTTATGGATAAATTCCCCTTCGTCGTTTTTTTCAACAACAATTTCTCGACCTGTTAATTCTTTGAATTTTGCCGCTTTCGCTTGAAACTGACAAAGCACGCTTGCCTGTGATGAATTTATGTGCATTAATTATCATTCCTTTCGTTATACGCTGTTGCAAAATATGTATCGGCAAAATTGTTTTAAAAGATTAAAAGATTAAAACCTTGGGACGCTGTCCCAAACCCTGCAAGGGGACGCGTCCCCTTGACCCCGCTTTTTTGTATGGTTGTATTGAGTGGAATCGCTTTAATCTTGTGTGATTATATATTGCAATGCAAAACAAAGAGGGGAAACTTTTGTGCTATTACAAACAAAAGTTTCCCCTCTTTTAAAAATTTTTGGGTTTTAGTTGGTTGGTATTTTTCCTCGCTTTTTTGGGGGTGGGTCTAGGTAGCGTTTTGGTAGGGTTATTACTCTGCCTGTTATGCATCTTGTGCCGCGCAGTTCTATTTTTTTGTGGGTGCATTTTTTATTGTCGTAGTAGATGCAGTATTTGTAGTCGCATTTCATTGTGTCGCGCCTCCTTTGCTTTTTGAAAATTGAGTTGGTTGGACTTTTGACGGTACAAAAAAGAGCGTGAAGGAGACGACGGTACAAAAACCGTCAACGACCTAACACGCTCGTTAAACATACGGATTGCCGAAAACATTTACTGACGACGAGCTAAGTCTGCGGTCTTTTACGCAGACTTGAGCGACAGAGGAGGATAATGTTTTCGCACTTCCGTATAGCAAAAAAACGCCTTCACGACAGACACTAGCAGAAATACCGCACAACGCCCCAACCCTAACACACCAACACTTGAAGAAAGGGCATAAATTCTATATACTGCAAAGGTGTCGCAATGGGTGGGGATTCCCCACAGGTGTATAGGTAGATGGTTTGGTCTCTCCTATCACTTCCCGTGTTTGTGTCTGGTAAACACAATCACAGGTCTTGCGGCCACTTTCCTTTATATCTCCTTACATAAAATTTTTTAGCTGAATCTTCCAACCAACTCACGCAAATATTATCACATCATGCAAATATGTACAAGTCTTGTCGTAATGTCTCATAACGTCGTAGCTAAGACCTTGGTGGCGTTGCCCCCAATACCCCCACAAGGGGACACAGTCCCCTTGACCCCTTCTTCTGCAGCTGTACAGCTTAGTCAAATTTCCACTCATGTGAAGGCGCAAATGTTAAAATTTTTTGGAGAGGGGGTTTGGGGGAGAACCTTTTGTTTTACAAAAGGTTCTCCCCCAAGGTCTTAAAATCTTTTGACTTTAAATCTCTTGACTTTAAATTCCGAATAACTTTTTTGCGTTATCGCTTGTTTGGGTGTTTATTGTTTCGGGTGTTTCGTTTTTTATTTTTGCTATTGTCTGGGAGACGTATTGGAGGTGGGCGGATTCGTTTCGTTGACCTCGGTGGGGGACGGGGGTTAGGTAGGGGCAGTCGGTTTCTAGTAGTAGGCGGTCTAGGGGGATTGCTGCTACTGCCTGTTTTAGTGTGTCGGTTTTGTCGAAGGTTATTACGCCGCCTATTCCTATGTGGAAGCCTAGTTCTACGTAGGCCTTGGCTAGAGTTGCGTCACCAGAGAAGGCGTGGATTACGCCTTTTCTTACGGGGGAAGATTCTATTGTGGTGAAGACTTCTTCGTTTGCGTCGCGGGAATGGATTACTGCTGGTAGGTTTAGCTTGTGGGTTAGTTTTAGTAGGCGTTTGAACCAGTGGCGTTGTAGGTCTTGTGGGGAATGATTGTGGAAGAAGTCCAGCCCTATTTCGCCGAATGCTACTACTTTTTTGTTTTCGCATAGGGCTTGTAGTTCTTTTATGGTTTCGTCGGTTAGGGACTTTACGTAGTGGGGGTGCGCGCCTACTGTTGCGTATACGTGGGGGTAGGTGTCGGCTAGTTTTACGGACGCTTTTGATGTTTTTAGGTCGCAACCTACGTTTATTATTGTTTCTACGTTGTTGGATTGTAAGGCTTTTATTATTTCGTGGCGGTCTTGCTTGAAGCGTTCGTTGTCGTAGTGGGCGTGGGTGTCTATTATTTTGCTCATCATTTTTTCTCTTTCTCTACTCTTGGGAATGCCGCTGGGCCTTTTGTTACTGTTATGGCACGGGGTAGCAGTCCGAATTTTTTCCCGCTTTCCCATTCGCAAAGGGTGGGGTCGGTTATGTTTAGTTGGGTGTGAATTATTTGGGGCGTGTTGGGCATTACTGGGGCTATTGCTATTGATAGGATTCGTAATGTTTCGGCTAGGTTGTATAGTACTGTGGCTAGTTCAGGGGCTTTTGTTTCGTCTTTGGCTAGTACCCATGGGGCTGTTTCGTCTATATATTTGTTGGCGCGGCGTACTAGATTCCAGATTTCGTTTAGGGCTTCCGAGAACGCTAATTTGTCTAGGCGGTCTTCGGCATTTTGTAGGGTGGTTATGGCTAGGTCGATTAGGTCTTGGTCGAATGCGGTTGGGGTTGAAATGTCGGGGAGCGTGCCGCTGAAATATTTTTCTACCATTCCTACTGTGCGGGATAGTAAGTTGCCTAGGTCGTTGGCGAGGTCGGCGTTATAGCGGTTGATTAGTGCGGTTGGTGTGAAATTGCCGTCTGGGCCGAAGGTGAACTCGCGCATTAGGAAGTAGCGGATTGCGTCTACTCCGTATTCGTCTACTAAAGCGCGTGGGTCTATTGCGTTGCCTAGAGACTTGCCCATTTTTTGCCCGTCGTACTGCAACCAACCATGCGCAAATACTTGCTTGGGCAGTGGCTCGTCCAGCGCAAGCAGAATACACGGCCATATTATCGCGTGGAATCGCACGATTTCTTTTGCCATTAGGTGGAGGTCGGCGGGCCAGTAGCGTTTGTAGTCGCTATCGTCGTCGGAAAGATAACCTAGCGCGGTGATGTAATTCGATAACGCGTCTATCCATACATAGATTACATGCCCTGCGTCGAAGTCCACGGGTATGCCCCATTTGAATGATGTTCGCGATACGCAGAGGTCTTCCAGCCCTGCCTTTATGAAGTTGTTTAGCATTTCGTTGCGGCGGGAAATTGGTAGTAGAAACTCTGGGTTAGCGTCGTAGTGTTTTATTAGCGCGTCTTGATATTTGCTCATGCGCAGAAAGTAGGCTTCCTCGCTGATTTTTCCCACGGGGCGTTTGCAGTCTGGGCAGTTGCCATTTTCCACTTGCGTTTCTGTGAAAAATGATTCGCAGGGTGTGCAGTACAGACCTTCGTAGCTACCCTTGTAGATGTCGCCTTGGTCGAATAACTTCTTGAAGATTTTTTTTATGCTGGCAACATGCGCGGGATTGGTTGTACGCTGATAGTAGTCGTATTCGCAGTTCATTACCTCCCAGATGCCTTTGAATGTTGCCGCCAAACCGTCCACAAATTCTTGAGGACTTACCCCCGCTTCGGCTGCCGCTTTTTCAACCTTCTGCCCGTGTTCGTCCGAACCCGTTAGGAATTTTACGTCGTAGCCGCGTTGTTTCTTGTACCGCGCCATTACGTCTGCCGCCACTGTTGTATAGGTATGCCCTATGTGTGGGTCGCCATTTAAATAGTAAATTGGCGTGGTGATGTAGTAAGTTTTCATTTTTGTTGCCTCCTAGTTTTTTAAGTTTTATCTATAATGGGAATTTCTCGCCATAGTAAATAGTTAAAAAATTCGTCGAAGCCTATATCCGTGTTGTGTACAACAGTCAGATGCTTTCCTTTGTAGTACAGATTAAAAAATATCCCACTTTTGATTGAGTGTTTCAGTATTACCTCTAGCTGATTAAGCTCGTAGGTTTTTTCCTTCTTGAACTTACGCAGAATTACCGTGTTACCATGTACAAGCATCTTCCATCTAAGACCATGCAGAATAGCAGTCAACGCAACCACAAGCATAAAAAACAAAGATATAATTATTCCAGATGGAGAAATCTCCAAAATGCTTATCCACAGTGTAGACATAAAAAGCACAAAGAAAAACACCCCTATCCCCAACAGAATTTTTGAGCCTTTTAATGCAATATTTTCGGTTACGTCGCCGCGTGTTCCACGAGTGTTTCCCATTTTTATATTATTGTTTAGCAAAAAATCTAAAAACTCGTCATAACCTTTGTCGCTGGATTCCACGCATATTATGCATTTATTTTTTGAATATACGCTTGCTATTATATCATTTCGTCTTGTGTGTGTATCTTGCTTCTTTTTAGGCTTCTTTTTAGGCATTGGTGGTTTTATAGTTCGGCTTTGTATTCTTACAAATTTTACTTGATTAATACTGTGTTTTTTGGGTCGTTTCAAAAACTTGCGCACGATGATTTCATTCCTATTTACTTTGACTGCCCAGTAATACTGCGCAAATATGGCACAGAATACCAGCATTCCCCCTGCCACGAAAAAATAAAGATTTACCCAATTTGTATTGTCGCTTGTAAGTTCTCCAACTATCACCACTATTGCTAAAACGAAAAAAAACCACATTATCCAAATATCTGCACCCTTTTTTCGCCGAACTACTATACCCTTTTTTTTCATTATCCCTCACCTGCAATCATGTCGCGACACTCATTAACACTCGTATGTGATAGGAAATTCATGCCACAATAAAAAGTTGAAAATTTCGTCGTAACCATCGTCATGACTAGATATGTTGGTTAGATGATTTCCATTGAGTTGAAGAGTTAAATATAACCCGCCTTTGGCATACCGTCGCATTATTATTTCCAGTTGGTCTAACTCGTATGTTTTCACTTTTTTAAACCCGTGGCGCAAAACTACTTTGTTGCCATGAAAATACATCTTCCATTTAAGACCACGCCGAATAAAACCTAACGCGACGACAAGAAGAAACGAACTCGCAATGATTCCAGATGGAGCAACAGTCAAAATACTTCCCAAAAGCAAAGGTACGGAAATCACCAGCAAAAGCACTCCCACCCTCACCACAAGTCTGGGGCCTTTTAATATAATCTTTTCGGTTACATCTCCTTTTTTCCCACGTTTGTAGCCTGTTTTAATTTTATTGCGTGCCAAAAATTCTAAAAACTGGTCATAACCCTTGCACTTAGAATCCACGCTTAGTATGCATTTATTTTTTGTGTAGACACTTACTACACAGGCTTTTGTACCATCACGCCTTGCGTCTAGCCTTGCATCTATGGGGATTTTGTCGTCTGGGTTGTGCATTCTGCTTTGTATTCTCACAAATTTTAGTTGATTAATGCTGTATTTTTTCGTTCGCTTCAAAATCTCGCGCACCAAGATTTCATTCTCATTTACTTTAATTGCCCAATAATAATGCGCAAATATAACACCAATCGCAAACATGCCTATAACACAATAGAGAACGATAAGCAGCCATATGGAATCGTCGTCTAATAACGTCCCGACTATTACAACTATTGATAAAACGACAAAAAATAACCCTATCAAAATTTGTGAATTTATTTTGTTGCGAACAACAAATCTTTTCTTTTTCATGATTCCGCCCCTAGCTACACAAAACAGATATTTTACCAGCCGACAAACATTCCTAATAATGAGCAATTTCGTCTGCCCACAGATTCCGTGGTGGAAGGAACTGTGGTGTTTCTTCTGTTATTTCAAATTTTATGAACAGAAATTCGCGAGCAGGCGGATAATCTTGAATCCCTGTTCGACTACTTTGACTACGGGAGTGTATTAACATGTAATGCCCTACGGGAAGTTCGCCCTGCTCCCATCTCCAAATTGCGTGTGAATATCCAACCCTTCCGCTGGGAATGTGCGTACTCCCGCTGAATGATGTGGTGAAGATTGAGCGTCTCCTACTGTAAGGGATTGCGCGCAACTCACCATTTACATATCTCGCAACCACCCACGACGAGCCGCCGTAAGAATACTCCGAAAGGTTTTTTGTGTAAAAGCCTATGCCTGTGCGACTTACTTCAATATCGCCGTATAGAATGAGTATTTCACTTTGTTCGTTTAATAATGCGTTGTCAATTCGTTGTTGGATTCGTGTTATTTGGGCAGCGCGGTGTTGTTGTTCTGCCACAACTTCGGCGTAACGCACACCCATATACACAACAAGTCCTATAACCATAAACGCTAACAAATTCACCAACTTTAGTAACTGTCTCATGTCATGGACGTTGACTTTCATTCTATTTCACCCACAATAGAATACCGCCATTTTGCCACAAAAACAAATGCTTGCACGATTCGTGTAAACGGTTTCGCGGATTTATAAATGCTTCTATAATATGTACAAGATTGGGGGCAACCATGGCTTATTGGAATACTCGCGGGCTTCGCGGCAGTGCATTCGAGGATTTAATTGACCTTACAAACCGACTTTACAGTCAAAAAGGCTTGGCGATTATTCAAAAAATTCCAACGCCAATAACGCCAATTGCCGTAGATAACAAGGCGCACACAATAACTTCAGCATACTTTGAAAAAAAAAGCACCGTAGACTTTATAGGCGTAGCGCAGGGAATTGCCCTATGCTTCGACGCAAAAGAAACGCGCCAGTTGAATCTACCCCTTCGCAATATCCACGAGCATCAAATCGAATTTATGGAGAACTTCCGCAAACAGAAGGGCATTAGCTTCCTATTGGTGCATTTTCAAACCAAGGGCGAGATGTTTCTGCTTCCCAGCGAAGATTTAGCAAAACACTATAAATCCGCAAGCAATGGCGGAAGAAAGTCTATCCCCTACGCCGATTTCAACCCTGCGTTGATAGTGCGCAATGAAGGCGGATTTCCTGTGCATTACTTAGCAGCCATTAATGCGTATCTTACGAACTCCCCCCAATAATAGTAACCTGCTTATACCGAATATCCACGCTACCTTCTAGGATAATCGGTTCTGGGCAGGCGGTTGTTACTATTATGCGCATTCGGTTATCAACTGGATAGATTCGGATTTCTGCTATGCCCGACGCAAATTCATTATCGCCAAACCGTAGGCGATTGTGGTTTGCTGTGCCATATGAGGCGTTCACATTGAAGTTAAACCGATACGCTTCTTGATTCGTAGAAGGGTCGGTGTTCTGAATCAACGAGAGTTGAATTAGAATATCATTGCTATCGGTTTGAAGAGTAATTTGTCGCGCCATTTGCATGTTCATGATTAATGCGTCCATGGCAACACGCGCACTTTCAAAGGCATCTTGACGCTCCAGCAAAACAGTTCCAGCGCGTGCAGAATGTTGCCACACCATAAAAACGCCAATCGAAAGTATAATCCACAACGCAAATGCAATAACAACCTCAAGTAGAGTTAAACCACCACACGCTTTTTTTGACTTGGGAAATGGTATCTGGCTTCGAGACGTGTACACAGCTTGCTGATGCATGTTATCGGCGAAATGCGGCTGTGCCGCTTTTTTGGGCTTACTCATTTTCATCCTCCACGCCGTCGTGATTTAAAGCGCGGATTACTTCGTCTGCGGTGGTGAATCCTTTCAGCAGAGAACGGATTGCGTTTGCGCGTAAGCCGCCGCGTTTTCGCAACTCTGCGGCAAACTCGGCAGGATTAGTACTCATGTGGCGACGCATTTTTTCGTTCATAATAATGTACTCGTACACCGCGAAACGCGAACGAAATCCCGTTAAATTGCAATGCGCACAACCCGCGCCTTCGTAAACTTGGGTATCTTGCGGAAGGTTTAGAAGTCGCGCTTGCGTGGGGGTTAGTGTTGTGGGAGCGGAGCATTCCTTGCAAATTCGACGCACCAACCTTTGCGAAATAACGCCATTCAAAGCGGCGGCGGCAAGGTATGGTTCGATTCCCATATCGGAAAGCCGTTCTATTACGCCAGCGGCATCATTTGTGTGCAGGGTACTCAGCACCACATGCCCCGTGATTGCCGCTTGTATTGCGATTCTTGCGGTCTCTTCGTCGCGGATTTCGCCAATCATAATTACATCAGGGTCTTGACGCAAAATATGCCGCAACGCACTTGCGAATGTAAATCCCGCTTGAGGTTCAACATTTACGTGGTTTACACCCAGAATTGGATTTTCCACAGGGTCTTCGACGGTGATGATGTTCAAAGTTTCACTATCCAGCACTTGCAGAAAGCAATTCAACGTGGTAGATTTCCCGCTTCCCGTAGGCCCTGTCATAAAAATCGCGCCATATGGACGAGTGAAAAGTTCTATAAGCACCTGTAAATCGTCTTCAAAGAAGCCCAAGTCTTCCTTTTTTAAACGCGCATTTTGCCCATACAGCAAACGAAGCACCGCCTTTTCTCCAAAAGCGGTAGGCATTGTACTAAGCCGAAAATCAATCTTTTCGCCTTGGTCATCTTTTTTGTCTTTTTCGTCTTTTTCGCCAAGCTTGTCCTCAAACACCATAGAAAAATGCCCATCTTGCGGAATACGCTTTTCAGCGATATTCAAGCCGCCCATTATTTTTAGCCGCGAAATTACATTTGAAAGCAAGGAAATATCAACCTTGCCATATGTCACCAACCGCCCGTCTAAACGATAACGCGCCCGCATTTTTTGCCCAAACGGCTCTACATGTATGTCGCTTGCGCGGTTTAACGTGCCTGCATCAATCAAAGAATCAATAAACCGCACAACAGGCGCGGAAGAAATCTCCGCCAGCACCTCCGCAGAAATTTCCGCGTTTTCCACGCGCTCATTCACCACAAATTGCGACACAATTGTATTCATCTCGTCTTCGCCAAAGACCTTGTTTATGTAAAACCGTAAATCATCTTCATCAGCAGCAAGCGGCAAAATAAACTTCCCAGTAAGCGTAACCAAATGCTGAATAACCACCTCATCAAACGGCGCACGCATTGCAACACGCAAATGCCCACCCTCCAAACCAATAGGCAACACAAGATACTTTGATGCATACTCATTCCCCAAAAGATGCGCCGCCGCAACGTCCAATGAAACCTCCGCAAGCCGAATCATACAACAACTCCTCTGCTTTTCAGTATGTTTAATAATATCCAACAAAAGCAAACTCGTCAATAATAGCGATTCCACTCAATGCAAAACCCAAAAAAGCGGGGTCAAGGGGGCTGCGCTCCCTTGCAGGGTTTGGGACAGCGTCCCAAGGTCTTAAAATCTTTTGACTTTAAAATCTTTTGACCTTAAATCTTTTGACTTTAAAATCTCTTGACCTTGCCTCACATAATTGGCGCGAATAAATGTATTATTACGTCTATGAAGGTGCTTCCGATATGACCACTTCCGTCGTGTTTTACTTCGCCGCCTGCTTCCATTGTTTTTATTGCGTCTTGTTTTAGGGCTTGGATTGTGCTTGTCTGATATAGGAGAGCGGCGCATTCAAAGTGTAGATATAGGCTTCTGTAGTCTAGGTTGATTGTTCCTACTATGCCTATTTCATCGTCGCATACGAAGTTTTTTGCATGTAGGTAGCCTGTTGGGTTTTCGTAGATTTTTATGCCTACGTTTAGAAGATATTTGTAATAGGAACGCGATACGCGCTGCGCAATTGCTCTCATCCAGTCATATTTGCCAGGTAGCACTATTCGCACATCTACCCCACGCCTTGCCGCCATTTGTAATGCGTAAATCATTTTTTCGCTGATAATTAGAAACGGGGTGAAAATGTATACATAGTCCTTTGCGTGATTGAGAATATCAATGTATACGTTCTCGCCAATTCGCTCGCTTAAAAATGGCGAATCGCCATAGGGTTGAACTAGGCCGTCTGTTGCGAAAACTTCGGTATTGTTGTAGGTGGTGTAGTCTTGTATTAACTCGTTAGGCTTGCAGAAGCAATTCCATATCTCAATAAACATCAAGGTGAAACTCCATACACCGTCGCCTTTTAGCCTTATGCCCGTGTCCTTCCATACACCGAATTTTTCGCTTGGTTGAATGGAATCATCTATGATGTTTACCGCACCTGTGAATCCTGTATGCCCGTCAATTAGCAAAAGTTTTCGATGGTCGCGGTGGTTCATGAATGGGCGAAACAGCGGCGATATTGGGTTGAATCGCACTGTTTTAATTTTTTTCGTCCACAACGTAGATTCAAATGTGCTTGTGAATAATCTCTGCGATACGAAGTCATCAAAGATTAGTTTAATTTCCACGCCTTCTTCGGCTTTTTGCAACAGTAGCTCGTATAACCGATTCCACATTTGCCCCTCTTCAATGATAAAATATTCCAGAAATATAAACTTTTTCGCTTTTGCCATTTCGGCAAGCATGTCTTCAAACATTAGCACGCCCAGCGGATAATACTTTGTCTCTGTGTTAGCATACGCGGGGTACAACGATGTTTTGCGAATATACTTTAAACAGCCCTCTTCGCGGCTGTTTTGCAAACTACAATTGGTTGGTAAATGTTTTACGGTTAAAGCGTTTTCTTTCGCTAACCGCTTTTTTATTTTCCGCGATAAATGCTTACTGCCAAACAAAAAATACAAAATCGTTCCCAAAATCGGCATTGCACTTACAACCAAAATCCACGGGATTTTAACCGCCGCCGCCTCGTCTTTGATTACCAACCGCAAAATAATTATTATACTAATCACATAACCAATAAGCGCGATAATCGGTATAAAATACACAAACCTATTTATCAAGGTGACATACACAACCGCCTGCACAGCCATCAAAACAATAGTGATATTAAACCGCGTAAATATCTTCTTCAAAACCTTCACAGGCCAACACCTCCGCTGGGTTCGTTATGATTATAGGATATTACTTAATTAAAATAAAGAGCAATCTGTGCCTTATATCATTGTCAAGGTTTGCAACAAGTGCTATATTTTGAAGTACCAACAACAATGTCTTGGAGGGATAGAAAATGCGTAAATATGGTTTTATGGCAATTTTGTTATTGTTTTTGGTGTCGTGCGGCGGCACGGTTGAGAATGGGTATTCCGACTACGCAGAAAATAATTATGTAGCAGATGTCGAGGAGTTCACGGAAGATATTATAGAAAATATAGAAAATGAAACTTCCGAATACATGCAACAGCAAAACTTAAACGCACGAATCAACCCCCAACCTACTCCCGCACCAATGCACCTGTTAGCGTGGCAAGAAGCCTATTTGGAGTTTCTGGAGGATTATCAACTTCCCTATGCGCCATTTTTTTTGTTTGATATAGATGGCAATGGCATTCCCGAATTAATAATTGCCTTTGCTAATGTGTACACATTTAGGGACGGAAATGTTGTTGCCCTTGATAACCACGATAATGTTTTTGATAAATATGCTGATGCTGATTTAGGGTATAGGCGTTTAACTGGCAGGTTGTGGCAAACATCAGATGGCGCACTTGTTGTTCAATATTATTATGCGGAAGATGTTACTTATCGGCGGTTAAACATTTCTGGCGACGCGGTGGTTATTGAAGCAAGTGGTCGGAATTGTGCAGAGGATGAACTATGTAGTAGCCCTTGTGTTTCCAGCGGGTTATTGTTGGTTTTTGGCGAAGGCGAAGCAGAATATTTGGGGTCTGATATGTTCAGAAACATCATTGCTTGGTCAAATATCCTTGATGTAATTTTAGCGTGGCAACCAGCGGAATCCATCACTGATTATGCGGATTATCCTGCTGTTGATATGTTTGAAGATTCATTTGTGGTGCTTGATATTTCGCAAATACCGTACTTTGGTAATCGTGAAAATTTTAATATAACGGCGCGTCACGCAATGGCTTTTGCGGAAGCGGTTAAAAATGCAGAACTTGATTGGGGTGATAGCCATTTTGGCTTTGAAGTAATTTATCCTGTTTTGATTGATGTAGTTGGTGATGGCGTTCCGTTGTTATTGTTGGCAGAAAGGGGGGTTCTCGAATTTTCTTTTGGTGATATATATGAATATTTCAATATGCTGTATGGGTACAAAGACGGAGAGCCACAAAAAATCGCAGGGCGTAGGGGCATTGGTATTTTCCCAACAGAATACGGAAACATGTTAAGCATTGCAACAACATGGGATTTTGGCGTGAGCCAGCGTTTGTATCGGGTTGACAATGGCGCGGCAGAACTTTTTTCTGTAACGGAGTTAAGGGGTCATTGGCATACCAACGAATACATGATTAACGGCGTGTACGTTAGCCAAGAGGAAGCGTATGAGGCAATGGAGACTGCTGGGGCAGAAATTGAGGCGAACGGTCTTTTGTTGCAAGAGCATCCAATGTGGGTTACAGCTACACCCGTATTTGAAAACTACCCCACACGTCCATTTACCCGCGAGTCACTTACGCAAATTTTTATTAACTATGCGTGGAGTTTACCGCCATGTGAAATTCCGTCGGTATACACGGTAGCGCAAATTCAAGCCGCATTACAGCCAAACCAATTTGCCGCAAGTGGTTTTGGCGAAAACGCGCAAGTTATTTCGGTGCAAAGGGTAGAGAGATTACGAGACTACCTTTGGTTTGAACCTGCGGGAGAATATATGTACTTAACAAACACCGCACGTTACAGAGTTACCATTCGCGACGATGACGATACAATTTCAACAAGCTATCGTTATTTCATCGACGAAAACGGAACGCCAGTGTTAGCGTTTGTAATATGCTAATACTTTTCCAATGTTTGAAATGAAAAAAATATAACTAACGCAAAGATTTTAAACGGATATGAAGTATTTGAACGAAGTGATTTTACTATTACCCACTGGGTCTATGATACGTATTTGATTCAAGAAATCAAAAGCAGTCGCAATTGCTCCCGCCATAACAATTGGACTGCCTACAACAGATGTATGCAAACATGGAATATTATCAGACCAACCCTTGTTTACGCCTTCCATGGTATAAACGGCAATGGTATGCCAGATTTGATTATTACTTTGAAACAGAATACTTCCGTTATATCAACGGCGAAGAAATTCTTATAACAGAAGAATGCTTCCGCGAATTTTTTACCCGTTACGGTGGAAGGCGTGTTGAACTACAATGGAATTATATTTTGCGATAGGGCTTCCGTAACATGAATCACATACTCAACCCTAGTGAACGCACTCGACTGTTTAAGTTGTCAACGCGTGCGCATAGGGTTTTTAGTATGTTGTAAATCATTTCGGGGTTGCTGCGGATTAGGTCGTACACATTGGATTGCTGAATTTCAAGAATAATTGCTTCTTCTGCTGTAATTACGGTGGCTGTGCGTGGTTTTTGCATAAACAGCGACATCTCGCCAAAAAAATCCCCAGAACCTAATACCGACACAACGCTTTGGTCAAATTTGCCGTAATTCTTAACAACGCGAACTTTGCCAGATAGTATGATGTACAAACTATATGGCACGTCCTCACCTTCGGTAATAATGGTTGTATTTGCTGGATACCTTTGCGCAATTGAAACGCCCTTTAACGCATTTATGTCGAACATTTGCTCGCCTGCTTTCATTAGATATTGATTTTTGTAGTTATAATTCTTTTATTCGGTTAAACAGAACTATCCTGTCCCACTCATTAGAAATTGTCAATCTTGCCAATATAGTATAACACTCCTCGCGTGTCGTTCGCAACTACTCTTGAAAATCTTTGGTAGGGCAGGTATGATTAGGAACTGTTCAAAAATAAGATTCTGTCCAGATAGGCGTGGTTATTGTGAAAATTTTTCTTGGCTTGGGGAATTTTAGAGATTTAGGCAATATCAAAACAGCCGACGGCAAACGTGTACGCATGAAACGGCTTTTGCGTGCCGCGCAACCAGTAGGGCTTTCCGAAAAAGATTTGGAAATGTTGCGCGAACATGATTTAAAAATAATCATTGACTTCCGCACAACTCGCGAGGTGACGGTTACGCCTGTAGATAATATCGACGGCGTTACATACAGCCATCTTGATATTATGGGCGAAAACTCTGCACAGGCGGCCAACCCGCATTACTGGTCGCAATTGTTTATGGATAATCCTTCTATCGTTGCGGCGGAATTTACAAAAACATATCAAGAATTTGCAACAAGCCCGTCTTCTATGGCGGGTTATTCGGCGTTTATAAAGGCTTGTGTGGGTTTGGAAAGTGGTTCGGTTCTTTTCCACTGCGCCGCTGGTAAGGATAGAACCGGCTTCGCGGCGGCAATAATTCTGAAAATACTGGGCGTTTCCGACGACGACATTTTTGATGACTACATGGAAACAAAACACTACCAAGCAGAAGCACACGACAAGTACATCGAAGACGCAAAGGCTCAAGGCTGCACAGACCAACAAATACAAGCTATGGAATCCATTTTTGGCGTAAATCCTCATTATATTAAAGCGGCTTTTGCGGCGGCAGAAGCGGGCTTCGGAAGCTTTGACGAGTATGTAAAATACGGG
>WQVV01000014.1 GCA_009785665.1 Defluviitaleaceae bacterium | reverse complement strand
TAACGGCGATTTTGGTATGAATATTCAAAACGAAATCGTGCTTGCGCTAAACCCAACAAGTAACAAAGACGTGGAAAAACGTATTTTGCTAACGCATGGGCATAATCTAGGCGTGATGAGAGACTCTGACCGTCTGGCGTACTATGCCCGCGAAAAAAAAGTAGACGCGTGTTTTTATGGGCATACGCATATCCCAGAAATGCGCGAATGCGGCGGTGTGTTCATCATGAATCCTGGTAGCCCGTCATGTCCTCGTGGTGGAAGCAAGGCATCATACGGCATTGTGGAAATTTCGGATACGGGGGAAATTACGGGAAAACTTTTCCCCATTGCGTGAAGCGCGATACGCGAAGCGGAGTGGAATCGGGCTTTGCCCGATGTAACGAGGGGGATTGGGGGCGTAGCCCCCATTGGAATGGAGGGTGTCTGATATGAGTGCGATAAAAGAAACGCAATGGATTATAAGCGAAACAGATGCAAATTTAAAATTGATGTCTGAGGTTTTGAAAATCAGCGAAATCACAGCATGTGTGATGGCACACAGGGGGATTCGTACTAAGAATATCGCCCTGTCTTTTCTTGCCCCTTCGATAGACCGCCTTCGCGACCCTATGCAGTTGAAGGACATGTCAAAAGCTTTGCAACGTATTTCCGCCGCAATCGAAAGCAACGAAAAAATCATGATTTACGGGGATTACGACGTAGATGGAATAATGAGTACAGTAATTTTATACAAAGCCCTACGCCGCCTAAACGCAGACTGCGAATATTACATACCTCATAGAATTGAAGAAGGCTATGGCTTAAACATAGCCGCAGTAGAAAAGCTTGCAAAAAAAGGCGCGAAGCTACTAATCACAGTTGACAATGGAATATCCGCAATAACAGAAGTAGCCGCCGCAGTAGAATTGGGCATGGACACAATAATAATAGACCACCACGAACCAGTAGAAACTCTCCCTCCCGCAGTAGCAATAGTAGACCCAAAGCAAGCCGACTGCGAATATCCATTCAAAGAAATGTGCGCCGCTGGGTTGGTGTTCAAATTATCAATGGCACTTTGCGAATATGTAAACACCCCACTAACCACGCACGAACGCGACGAGTTACTTTCATTAGCGGCAATAGCCACCCTCTGCGACATTGTGAATCTTTCTGACGAGAATAGAATTTTAGTAAACAGCGGTTTGGCGGTGTTAAACGCGAACAAATTAATCAACGCAGGGTTGGGAAGTTTAATTACAATGCGCGGATATTTAGAAAAGACAATTGACACGTTTACCGTGGGTTTTGTGTTAGGGCCGTGCCTAAACGCCACAGGTCGCTTAGGAAGCGCGGAACTAGCCGTAGACCTTCTATTAGCAAGCGCGGAAGACACCCCAAAAAGAATGAACCTAGCCCAAGAATTAACCGAACTAAACGAATCCCGCAAAAGCCTAACGTCCGAATGCGTAGAGCGTGCGTTAGCAACTTTGCCAGAAGAATCACCAAAAGTGCTAGTACTGACCGACCCAGAAGCCCACGAAAGCGTAGCAGGAATAGTAGCAGGAAGAATCCGCGAAGCAACCTTCCGCCCAACAATTCTGCTAACAAAAGGTGACGGCGCAATGAAAGGTTCGGGGCGTTCCATAGAAGGGTACAATCTCTTTGAAGCCCTGTACGCCCAGCGTCATTTATTCACGCGGTTTGGTGGCCATGCAATGGCGGCGGGTTTGACCCTTCCAGAGGAAAACATAAATCCGTTACGCGAAGCATTAAACAAAGACTGCACCTTAACCGAAAACGATTTCCGTCCAAAAATTCAAATAGACCGCGAACTAACCCCAGAAGATGTAACCCTAGCCCTAGCCGACGAATTATCACGTCTAGCCCCCTTCGGTAAGGGAAATAGCGAGCCATTATTCGCAATATACAACATCTACGCAGAAAAAATTCGCGTGATGGACGAAAAAAACACTTTAATATTTACCTTCGCAACAAAAAAAGGCCGTCGCCTAAAGGGCATAGCCTTCGGGCTAAACGAAGCCTTTGCAAAAGCAACCGCCGCCGTCAAAGCCAACAAAACAGGCGACATTGCAATGGACGTAGCTTTCACAATAGAAACAAACGAGTGGAACAAAAATGTAGAAGTGCAACTAAGAATCCGTGACTTTCGTGTTCTTTCGCGTCTCACATAATTAGCAACGATAGAAGCGGAATTGTTGCCAAGCATAATATATTAGTAAGGGCTACAATTTTTACGGCTGTAGCAGTATCGCTACCGTATTGCTCCGAAAAAATTACCGTAAGTGTAGCGGAAGGCATGGCCACCAAAACCACAATAGTTCCAAGCATAACAGGATTGTGAATAAACCAACGCAGACTAAAAAACGCCAGCAAAGGTATACCCAACAGTCGCAAAAAGACGATTGGGTATACCTTTAAATCTGTCACGATAGATAGCAATTTTGTCTTAGCCAAAACAGAGCCAATTACAAGCATAGCCAGTGGGGTAGTCATGTTCCCAATCAAACGAACACCATTAAGCATTGGAGAAGGCGGCCGCAATCCCGTAACGAACAAAACAAACCCAATAAACGCCGCAAGAATAGCAGGGGCAAGCACAATATTTTTAATTGTACTGAGGACAGTATCTGGCTTCGAGACGGACACTTCGTCTTGCGGAACATCAATCGGCGAAACGCGGCTGTGCCGCTGCCGCTGCATTACATATACGCCCAAGCTGAATAGCATTAAATTAAACGCAACAGATGCCATTGTTGCGTAAATCATGCCTTCGTCGCCAAACACCGCTTGAATTACTGGGAAGCCCAAATACGCCACATTCGGAAAAGTTAAGGCGAATTGCCAAATATTTTTCGACGGGGATTTATTGCGCATTATTTTTGATACTAGCACGCCCAGCAAAAATCCTGCTAGGTATATCGCGACCATTATTACAAAGGTGATAACGCTTTCCCAAAGTAATTCGCTAGAAAACGGACGAAGCAAAGATACCAAAATCAAACTTGGCAAGGTGAATTTTACAATAAGCGTAGACATCGCGCTGTCGGTTGAGTCGGTGATAACCTTTGCCTTGCGCCCGATATATCCGAAAATCGCGCATGTGACAAGCATAAAAAGACTTCCGCTGAAAACGCGAAACATCGTGTCAGTGGCTACCATAATGTGTCTGGAGCAACAGCGAGCGATAGATTTTCAACGCCTGTTGCGGATTTTATTTCTTCCTTGAATGTAGCGGTGCGCTCTGCAAATTCTTCGGGGGTTAGATTTAGCAGGTCTGGGTCGTATAGGTATAGAACAAAGTTGGGGCTACTTCCATAATAACCGCCTAGCTGTCTAGTCCAATGACCGCAATGTGGAAGTCTAATTCGTAAAATTACTGGGTCGTAAAGATAACGGTTATACCAGAAAGGGGCGTTTGCTTCTTCTTTATAGGATTCCAATGCTCTTAGGTCGAGTCGTTCTTCTCGGGTTAAGTCGCTTGCACTGCGCTGATTGCCCGTGTAAAGCAATGCTACGGTTTGAGTTTCTATTTCGTCATGTGGTATTTGTGTGAAGGCTAGTATGACTTCTAACAATTCCTCATTATTGGCATGTTCTTCGCTGGTGAAACCTACATGAAAATGCCGACCACCACACACACAGCCGTGCCAAAACATAAACGGTTCTGCTCCGCGACTGGGAGGAAATGCAAAATGGATTACGCTGTCCATTACAATTCCGCGACGCACACTGCGTATTGCAATTAAATCTATAAATTCCATCATGCGTTCACGTTGACGGTATAGTTCTGCAAGTTCTTCATTTACGCGTAGGAAGTCGTAGGTTACATAAGTTGCTTCTATTGGGCGCACTTCAAGCCTAATCTGGCTACGGGGTAGCCCTGTTACTTGCAGGATTTCTGCAATTAATTCCTCGTCTTGAGTTAATTCGTGATTGCTTACCCCTACCGTCATGCGCAACGGATTGTTCATGCGATAATTTGGCGGAAATACAAAACCTCTATGAATGTTGAATGATGTATCGCGTACATAATCCGTTATGCTTGTGATTATAACTTCGTGGTAATAAGTAGTGTTCGCGTTAATTTCTTTTGCGAACTCCCGTAAACGCAAATAAGGTTGCGCAATTTCGTACACAGCCGCGTTTGCTAAAAGAAAATCTGGATACCCATGAGTAAATGTAATATGTTCGTCGTGCCACCCACTGCGAATGACTCGTATGTTATCCGCGTCAATGCCTGTGAATGTCAGCATTTCCTCAAATAATTCTTCGTCTGCCGAGTCTTCGGCGTTAAGAAGAAATATCTCGAATGCGATACGCTTAAACTCTCCAGAATCCCATGCGCCAACGGGTATTGTTCTGCCGCTGTGCATTATTCGCGACACTCGAATGTCTGAAAATGCTGTACCACCTGCGTTTAGTTTTTCAGCGAATTGATGTAAACGCGCTAGTTGTTCGGCTTCCGCGCTTGGTTCATTGTCAATTGAGTTCACGCGCTCGCCTGCTGTTAGAAGTCTAATATCCTGCAAATGACGGCTAAATGTATTTTCCTCTGGTGGGTAGAGGGAAACATGTGTACTCACGATTAAATTATCTTCAACAAGATAACGCATATTTGCACACCCAGCCAACGCGAACAACAATGTCATACCAATTACCAACAAAAATTTTTTCATGAGAAATTCTCCTACCATAATGGATTTTCAGCCACATTGAATTGAAAATTTTCAACGCCTGTTGCGGCTGTTATTTCTTCTTTTAGTGCGGAGGTGCGTTCTGCAATTTCTTCGATTGTTAGACCTAGCAAGTCGGGGTCGTATAGATACAGGATAAAGCTGTTGGGGTTGAATACAGGAGAACCATCCGCCATCCGAATCGCATTACGACTGCGGCCGCTGTGTGGAAATTCAATTCGCACAATTACTGGGTCGTGAAGGTCGCGGTTTTGCCAGAACGGGGCGTTTGCTGTTTCTTTATAGGCTTCTAGGGCTAGTAGGTCGCGTTTTTCTTCCTCGTTTAAGTCGTCTCTCATGCGTTGGAATCCTCTGTAAGCCCTGCTTACTCCTCCTAGGATTTCTATTTCGTTGCGGGGAATTTGCGTGAAGGCAAGTAGGACTTCCATCAATTCTTCGTTTTCGGCATGTTCTTCGCTGGAGAAGCCCATACCAAAACGCCGACCGTCTCGTCTAATCCCGTCTGCAAACTGCGCTGCTCCTCGATTGGGAGGAACTAAAAAACCAATTACGCCGTCCATAATAATTCCGCGACGCACACTGCGTACAGGGATTAAGTCCATAAACTCCATCATGCGTTCGTGTTGACGGGTTAGTTCTGCGAGTTCTTCATTTACTCGTAGGAAGTCGTAGTTTATATAGTTGGAATCTATTGCGCGAACTTCAAATCTAATCTGTTCGCGGGATAGCCCTGTTAATTGCAGAATTTCCGCTATAAGCGTCTCATCTTGAGTTAGTTGGTGATTGCTTAACCCCACCGAAATCTGCACAGGGTCGTTTGGGCGATAGCTTGGCGGAAACACAAAACCGCTATGAATATCAAATGATGTACTTTGTACATTGTCCCATATGCTTGTGATTGTAACCTCATGGTAATACGTAGTGTTCACGTTGATTTCTTTCGCGAACTCTCGTAAGCGTAAGTAGGGTTGCGCAATTTCATACACAGCCGAGTTTACTAAAAGATAATCTGGATACCCGTGAAAAAATGCAATATGGTTATGCTGCAACCAACCACGACTAACATGTATATTATCCTCGTCAATGCCTGTGAATGCCAACATTTCCGCAAATAATTCCTCGTCTATTAAATCCTTGTCATGAAGGAAATTTATATCGAAGGAGATGTACTTTACTTCGCCAGAATCCCATGAACCTACCAGTACAGACACATCACGGTTTGGGAAATGCGATATGCGCGATACGCGAATGTCTGAAAATTCTGTACCACCTGCGTTTAGCTTTTCAGCGAATTGATGTAAACGTGCTAGTTGTTCTGATAGGGCTTCCGCGCTTGGCGGTGTGTTCATGCGTTCGCTTTCCGATAGAAGCCTAATATCCTGCAAATGACGGCTGAATGTATCGCCTTCTATCGGATAGAAGAATGCATACCTATCGGCAATTACGCGGTCTGCGTCTAGCCCATACATTTGCGAACACCCAGCCAGCGCGAACAGTAATACCACGCTTATTACCAGCAAAATTTTTTTCATGGGAAAATTCCCTCCTGCTTTATTAAGGTAGAACGGGCTTGAAAATTAATCATCACTCCGTATTTCTTCTGCAAAATCGGCTAAACAGTTTCGTATAATCAACTCAACAGGAAAACCGTTTAACTTGCTTAGTTCGCCAAACGTAGCCAAATCCTCTCTTGTTATTGCAATTTCAATTTTTGTCATTATCTTTTCATAATGGGGATTTCTTATGCCACGCGCAAAATCCTTCTCCGTCAATTCTCGCATCATTTTAGCGACCTCTCTCATAAAGTTCTTTTTCAGAAACTGTTGCTTTTCTTGCTGAAAATATACGAATCACATTCCCACCATTGCGATAACAATGGCATACCATTACTTCACGGTCTTTTCGGCTCATGCCAATGATTATATATCTATCTTCGTTTATAGAATGTTCTTCGTCATAAATTTCTATGGCTCGAATATCTTGAAATACAGTTTTCGCTTCTCGAAAATCTATTCCGTGTTTCCTATTGTTACTCTTATTTTTTTCAGAATCCCAGTCAAATTTCACCAATACACCTCTTTTAAGTTTTACTTGCTACCACTCCACCTACCATAATGGATTTTGTGCTACATCAAGCTTAAAATCTTCAACGCCTGTTGCGGCTGATATTTCCGCTTTTAGAGTGGCGGTGCGTTCGTCAAACTCGTCGCGGGTTAGGTCTAGCAAGTCGGGGTCGTATAGATGCAATGTGAAGTATGGTGAGTGTATTCCGCTCCTGTCTCCGTCCCAATACGCGCCTAAGGGTAAACTGATGCTCACGATTACAGGGTCGTGAAGGTCGCGGTTTTGCCAGAAGGGCGCGTTTGCGATTTCTTTGTATGCTTCAAGTGCTTCAAGGCTTTCTAGTTCTTGTGGGTTTAAGCTATGGCGCGAGCGCGTCCAGCCCGTGTAAAATCTGTCCGTTTCAACGTCTATATTGTCGGGGGATATTCCTGTGTAGGTTAGTATGGTTTGTATTAGCTGTTCGTTTTCAACATGCGTTTGACTGCTCAAGCTCACATTAAAACCAAACATATCCCACATTCTGCCGTCACCCAGATAAAACGGAATTGTGCCCCTGTTGGCAGGGGAAATGCCATTGATTACAGTGTCCATAACAATCCCACGCCTTGTGGTGCGTATTCGCATAAGTTCCATGAGTTCTTGCAAGCGTTGCCACTGCTGATACAATTCCGCGAGTTCCGCGTTTACCCGCAAAAACTCAAAGCTTACATAGTTTGAATCTATTGCGCGAACTTCAAAATGGACATCGACGCGGGTTAGCCCCGCGAAGTCTAAAATTTCATTAATCAACTCTTCGTTTTGTAAATGCTCCGCTGTGCTTAACCCAACCGAAAACCTTGCTTGCGTCCAGCCGTCCCATCCAAGTGGCGAAAACTCTGGAACACCCGACAGAGATAGCCATGAATGCTGTGAGTTATCCCAAATGCTTGTAATCACAACTTCGTGGTAATAGGTGGTGTTCGCATTAATATTTGTCGCAAACTCATGCAATCGTAGGAGGGGTGATGCGAATTGGTAAACGGCGGCGTTAGCAGTAAGATAATCGGGAAAGTCGAAGGGCAAAAACCCTTCGCCGAATGATGTAATCCAAATGTCTTCCGCATTTATGTTCACGAACTCCAGCATTTCCGCAATTAATTCCGTGTTGTTTGCGTCTTCTTCGCGGGTGAAATTTATTTCAAATGTTACATTTCGCGATTCACCCGTTACCTCGTCCCATATGCCGAGTGACCCTCCATGAAAGCCCATTGCACGCGTTACACGTAAATCGGAAAGCTCTGTACCACCTGCGTTAAGTGTTGCGGCAAATTCATGTAGTCGGGATAGCTGTTGTTCAAACTCTGCGTGTTGCGAGGGGCGTTCTTCTCCCGCAAAACGTAGTATGTCTTGCAAATGGCGGCTGAATGTATCTTCTCCGTCTCCCATTTCGGAGATTAGACTAAGTTCTGGGTTTAATACAGGAACGTCTTCTTGATTGGCACAGGCGGCAAGCAAAAATAAAATAGCCACGCCGACAATCATCAGAAATCGTTTCACAAAAATTCCTCCCTACGTACAAATCAATTTTTGATGCAGTTTACCAGAAGCATTGTAATTCCGCAAATGGCATAAGCGTGCGTTCACTGATTTATAGTGACAAATTATCCATAAAATTTGCACAAATATTCCAAATGTGTTAATATGTAATTTAGGCGGAATTTTTCTAAGGGGGTGAGATACATATTATTTTTTTAGCAATACAAAAAAACTATTATTTTTAGGAGGAACACATGGAGAACTTTAAAAAAAGCCGCCTATGGCGGGCAGGTGTTAGCTTTTTGCTGGCATTTGCAATGATTTTTGCAACCGTGCCTGTGTTTGGCGCGGTTGATTGGGTAGAATCAATTGAAAGCACTAGGTCTACAATCCCGTTTAGGGACAGGGCATTAACAGCCGCTGAAAGAGAAGCTTGGGTTAATGAGTACTGGGCTTTAGGCGGAGCGTCCGAGTTTGAGTTGGAAGTAATTAGACTTGCCAACGTAGAGCGCGCTAACGAAGGGCTTCCCCCTGTTGTTATCGACTATATGCTTATGCACGCTACACGTTACTACGCTCAAATTATGTCTGTGCATGGAATGGGACATGATTATGGCGCGTATGGCGGCTCGTTCGAGACGTTCAGTGCATTTGGTGGCACTTTTACATCTTGGGCAGGAAATGCATTTGCTTTCCATTTGAATCCTCAAAATCTTATTGATGGGTGGATGGCTTCAGCACTCCACAGGGCAAATATCCTTGGCGCAGGAAGCACACGTATAGGTGTTGGCTCATTCCGCACACCCACGGGCGGCATTTATCATTACATGATGCTGGCAGGCGGAACAAACCAAATTCCTAACCCAGTGATTCCTACGCCCGTTCCAAGCGATATTACCGCAAGCTTTACATGCCCCAATTTCTTGGTGGAAGTAAGGAGAGTAACGAACATTGCCGCGTCTGCACCTATTATGGTGTCCAATGTGGAGTCTATTACTGAACTTAATGTGCAAAACAGAAATATCACAAGCCTTGCAGGTATTGAACACTTTGCAAATCTTCAATACCTTAATGCTGCGAATAACCTCATAACCGCTGTGGATGTTTCAAGCAATACCGCGCTTACTATTCTTATGCTTAGCAATACCTTCACAAGCGATGACCTCGCAAACAATAACATCACAGGCAATAACATCACATCAATAGATGTTTCAAACAATACTGCGCTTGTTTTTCTTGGCCTCGACAATCACCTCATAGGCGATAACCTCAGAATGAATGACTTCACAGGCAATAGCCTCACATCACTAAATGTTTCAAGCAACACTGCGCTTGCGAATCTTCAACTGGGCAATAACCAATTGACGGAATTGGATATATCAAACAATCCAGACCTTGCAATTCTTAGGCTAGTGGGAAATCAACTAACATCCATAGATGTGAGTAACCATCATGAACTTCACTACCTTAATCTTGCATGGAACTACTTAACAACCCTTGATGTATCTCAAAACTCACTGCTTAATAATTTTCAGGTACACGGTAACTACTTCGATTCTCCCGACGATATTTACGGCTGGGAATTGCATTTCGATACCGTTGGGTCGGATGTTGGCAGTCCTTTCCAATTCCACCCGCAACGCGACCCAGCCGCCACCCCAACAGCTCCCGTTATCACAAATACAACCACAACTTTGACTGTGCAACAGGGACAGGCTGGGCAATTACCACTTGCCTTTACTGGAACAGCACCTGTTAGCTTTACTTTAGGTGGCGCACCCGCTGGCGTAAGCATCAGTAACAATCAACTTGTGGTTGCTAACACTGTTGCGGCTGGTACGTTCAACTTCACAATTACTGCAAGTAATGCGGCTGGAAATTCCGCGCCGCGAAACTTTACTGTAACCGTTACAGCTACTCCTGCCGCTCCCACCGCGCCTACCATTACAAGTGCGGCAAGCGCGTCTATGCGTTATGACTTAGGCGGAACTTTCCAAGTTGTTGCAAGTGGTACTGCGCCTATTTCTTTTACGCTTGATAATCAGCCCGACGGTGTCACCATAAACAGTACGACTGGGCTTATTACAGTAGCACCCAATACGCTTGAAATAGACGTGTACACACTTTACATTACAGCATACAACGCGGTTGACAACTATTTGCAAATATTCACGCTTACTATTACTGATGCGCCTGTTGCCCACAACATTGAAATCATAGGCGGCGGCGCGAATGCTTCTGCAACGCCTAATCCTGCTACTGTTGGCACGCGGATTAATCTTCATGCGGGGCAAGCTCCTGCGGGGCAAACTTTTAACAATTGGACTGTCTCTCCTGCGGCTATTGCCCTAACCAACGCAACAAGCCCCACTGCGGCAAACTTTGAAATGATTGATGCTCCTGTAGAAGTTACCGCTAACTGGCGTAATATCACAACAACTACACCTTCTACACCTTCTGCTCGTCCTCCAGCTTCTGGCGGTGGCGGTTGGTTTGGAAATATCATTATCCGCCCAGGTGGAACGCAACCTGTGCAACCTCCTGTTCAACCGCCTGTACAACAAGGGGTTACACCTCCTCCCGTTATTGTTACCACAATAGTGTATCCTGCAAATGTTACACATGTTCACACGGTAGTGCAAAATCAGATTACTGCTGGCGCAACAAGCGCGATTCTTACTTTGCCAACAGGTGCGCAAACGGTTAGCGTTCAAGCAGCTACGTTGCAAGCCATTGTAAGCCTTTCTTTAAACCTAACTGTTATCACTGATACCGCTACCGTTTCAATTCCTGCGGCGGCCTTGCCTGCGATTATTCAGCGCGGCGGCGAGTTTGACATCAGTGTTAATGCAATCGCTTCTGATATTGGCGTTGCTGTATCAGTTTCCGTTGTTTCTGGTGATGTGCAAATTTCCAATTTCACCGCACCTATAGGAATTTCTGTTCCGTTAAATAACGACGACATTGCTGGCATTAACACTAACAGACTGATAGCAATTCTTGAATGCGGTACTATTATTGGTGGTGCGTTTTCAGACGCAGGTGTATTTGTGCTAAACACACAAGACACTACCGATTTCACAATCGTCTATGTAGAACATCTTAACCGCCTAGTAATACAAATTGGCAACAACACCATTACCGACCTAGCGGGCAACGCGCCAACTCAAGTAATGGACGTTCTGCCAGTGATTTATAACGGAAGAACATTGCTTCCCGTTCGTTTTATGGCATACGCCCTAAGCGCGGAAATCGACTGGACACCCGAAACAGAAACATCACCGCTAGTGGTTAAACTAACCTCTGATGGTGAAACTCTATCCTTCGGCATTGGCGAAATTTCCAGCGAACTAGCCGACCTAGGCATGGACGTTCCAGCCCAAATCATGAGCGATAGAACAATGGTACCCCTTCGTTTCATAAGCGAATTTTTCGGCGCAGTAGTAACATGGGACGAAAATACCAGAACCGTTGTAATTGTTAGAGGCTAGATTTACTAAACTTGACAATTACAAAAATGTCCGATACAATCGCAGAACCATAGACAGTAGGTGTGCTTTTGACTTTTTTGTCTTTTTGTCAAAGATGCGTAAATCCTACCGAGGTTAGCTTGTATGATGTTTTCCAAAAATTTCGTTTTGCTGCGCGGGTTATTTTTGCGTATGTCAAAGCGTGTTCGTAATGAAAACATAAGCCCTAGACTATGGTCATCCATGTTCTTGGGCTTTTTTGATGTCCTAGAGCAGAAAATTTTTTCAAAAAATTTTTAAAACAAAGGAGGTGAAAAAGATGACAAATTTAGAAAATAACCGTAAGGCAAAACAAGTTGTTGTTGACGAGATTAAAGAAAAGCTTAGTCGTACTAAGTCTGTAGTTCTTGTTGACTCGCGTGGTCTTACGGTGGAGCAGGATTCTAAATTGCGTAAAGCTTTGCGCAAAACAGGTGGAATCGACTACAAAGTGTACAAGAACTCAATGATTAATTTCGCGATTGCTGGTACAGAGTTTGAAGGCTTGAAAGATTATCTATCTGGCCCAACAACGGTAGCGTTTTCATACGAAGACGCAACAGCGGCGGCATCTACGATTTCAAAGAATTTGAAAGGAATGCCAGCGTTAGAGTTCAAAGCAAGCGCAATCGAGGGTGAAATCTACGATGCGGAAGCAACAAAAGCAATCGCAGACATTCCATCACGCGAGGTTCTTATTTCAAGACTACTTGGTTCGTTCAAGTCGCCGATGGCAAGCTTTGCCCGCGTAATAAACGCAATAGCAGAAGAAAAAGGGGCGGGGGCATAGCCCCGTTTCGCCGCTTGCGTGTATTGTATGCTTAGGGGTACGTCTCGAAGCCAGTTACGTTAGTGGCAACAACTAAACTTAATTTTGGAGGAAATAACAAATGGCTAAATTAACAATAGCAGAAATCATTGATGCAGTAAAAGAGTTGTCCGTGTTGGAACTCAACGACCTTGTAAAAGCAGCAGAGGAAGAATTTGGTGTAAGTGCAGCGGCTGGCGTAATGGTAGCAGGCCCAGCAGCAGGCGGAGAAGCAGCAGAAGAGAGAACCGACTTTGACGTAGAACTTACCGACGTAGGCGGCGAAAAAATTAAAGTAATCAAAGTCGTGCGTGAAATTACAGGACTTGGCTTGAAAGAAGCTAAAGAACTGGTAGACAGCGCGCCAAAAATTTTGAAAGAAGCTGCACCAAAAGCCGAAGGCGAAGAAATCGTGAAAAAACTTGCAGAAGTAGGCGCGAAAGCAACATTGAAGTAATGGCAAAAAATAATTATATAAGGAGCAAACAACATGGGTCACAAGTATGTTTACATGTTCAAAGAAGGCGACGCAACAATGCGCAACCTCCTTGGAGGAAAAGGCGCGAACCTTGCGGAAATGACCAACATGGGCATTCCCGTGCCAAACGGATTTATCGTAACCACCGAAGCATGTACCCTGTACAATTCTTCTGGCAAAGTGCTTGCTGAAGACATCAAAAGCCAAATCGACGGCTGTATTGCCCAGCTTGAAGCATCAAGCGGCAAAAAATTCGGCGATGCTTCTAACCCGCTATTAGTATCTGTACGTTCTGGAGCGCGTGCTTCTATGCCTGGTATGATGGACACCGTTCTCAACCTTGGTATCAGCGATGCAGTTGCAGAAGGTCTTGCTAAATCTGCTGGCGAAAGCTTTGCATACGATTCATACCGTCGTTTTATTATGATGTTTGCAGACGTTGTAATTGGCGTAAGCAAGCACAGCTTTGAACATGCGCTAGACGATTACAAAAACGGCAAAGGCTACGCTTCTGACGAAAACATGACAGCAGAAGACTGGAAAGCCATTGTTGACATTTTCAAAAAAATCTATCGCGACGACCAAGGCAAAGATTTCCCAACAGACCCACGCGAGCAACTTTTGGGCGCAATCACAGCGGTATTCCAATCATGGGATAACGAACGTGCGTTCATTTATCGCCGTCAACACGACATACCCTACGAGTGGGGAACTGCCGTAAACGTACAAGAAATGGTATTCGGAAACATGGGCGCAACCTCTGGAACAGGCGTTGTTTTCACCCGTAGCCCAGCCACAGGCGAAAACATCATCTATGGAGAATACCTAATGAACGCGCAAGGTGAAGACGTTGTTGCTGGTGTTCGTACACCAAAGAACTTCAACGAGCTTGAAAAAGATTCTCCAGCTTGCCACAAAGAATTTTTGGAAATCGCGAAAAAACTTGAACTCCACTACAAATACATGCAAGACATGGAATTTACCATCGAAAACGGAAAACTCTATGTTCTGCAAACCCGTAATGGTAAATGTACAGCACATGCCGCATTGCGTCTTGCTGTAGACCTTGTAAAAGAAGGCGTTGTTACCGAAGCAGAAGCTATTCGCCAAGTTGACCCACGCGCACTTGACCAACTTCTTCACCCAATGTTTGACCCTGCGGCTCTTAAAGCTGGGCAAGTTGTTGGCGAAGCCCTTCCTGCATCTCCTGGTGCGGCGGCTGGTAAAGTTTACTTCGAGGCAAAAGATGCCGTTGCCGCTAAAGAGCGTGGCGAGCGCGTAATTCTTGTACGTCTTGAAACTTCTCCAGACGATATTCAAGGAATGGTAGTTTCTCAAGGAATCCTTACCGCTCGCGGCGGTAACACAAGTCACGCCGCTGTTGTTGCTCGCGGAATGGGTACCTGCTGTATTTCTGGTTGCGAAGATATTAAATTCGGCAACAAGTCATTCACCCTCGGTGGCGAAACCTTCAACGAAGGCGATTATGTATCACTTGATGGTTCTACAGGAAAAATCTACAAAGGTGATATTCCAACCGTTCCCGCTGAAATCGCTGGCGACTTTGGCACATTCATGAGCTGGGTTGAAAAAGTTCCTAACAAAATGGCTGTTCGCGCTAATGCGGATTCTCCAAAAGACGCGCTTAAAGCCCTTGAGTTTGGCGCAGTGGGAATCGGTCTTACTCGCACAGAACACATGTTCTTCGACCCCGACCGCATTCCAAAAATGCGTAAAATGATTCTTGCAGACACCGAAGCAGAACGCCGCGCCGCTCTTGACGAATTGCTTCCGCTTCAAAAGCAAGATTTCATTGGCATCTACGAAGCAATGGAAGACCGCCCTGTAACAATCCGTCTTCTTGACCCCCCACTTCATGAGTTCATGCCAACAAAAGAAGAAGATTTCGCAAGCCTTGCGAAAGACATGGGCAAAACAGCCGCACAAGTAAAAGAACGCGCAGAATCTCTACACGAACTCAACCCAATGATGGGACACCGTGGTTGTCGTCTTGCAGTAAGCTATCCAGAAATCGCAGAAATGCAAGCTCGCGCAATCATCGAAGCCGCTTTGGAAGTTAAGAAAAACAAAGGCTTTGACATCAAACCAGAAATCATGATTCCTTTGGTTGGCGATGTGAAAGAAACTCGCTTCGTAAAAGACATCATTGAGAAGAAAGCGAAAGAATTAGTTGATGCCGCTGGCGTAAAACTTGATTACTCCATTGGTACAATGATTGAAATTCCACGCGCTTGCTTAATCGCAGATGATATTGCTGGCGTTGCAGAGTTCTTCTCCTTCGGAACAAACGACCTTACCCAAATGACCTACGGTCTATCACGCGACGACGCAGGTAGAATCCTCAAAGATTACGTTGACGTTCACAACATCTACGAATGCGACCCAACCGCAAGACTAGACCAAACAGGCGTTGGCGCATTAATGCAAATCGCTATAGAAAAAGGTCGCAAAACCAAGTCAAACCTAAAAATTGGTATCTGCGGCGAACACGGCGGCGAACCTTCCAGCATAACCTTCTGCCACAAAGCAGGTTTGGATTACGTTTCATGCTCACCATTCCGCGTGCCAATTGCAAGGCTATCAGCCGCGCAAGCCGCATTAGCTGGCGAAAAGTTTGACTAAGGTCAAAAGATTTTAAAGTCAAAAGATTTAAGACCTTGGGGACGCTGTCCCCAATACCCCTGCAAGGGGAACTCGTTCCCCTTGACCCCTGTTTTTTGGGGGCGAAAAACCTCGCTTGTGCTTTTGGCATGGGCGGGGTTTTTCTGTTATACTTGTTTTATTCTATAGTGGGAGGAAGTAGAGGAATGTTGTCTCTTAATAAGTTAAGGGAGTTGGTGCGTCCTATCGCCACGGAACTTGAGTTGGAGCGAGTTATCGTATTTGGTTCTTATGCAAGGGGCGAACAGGAGGACGCAAGTGATGTTGATTTAATAATAGATAGCGGCGGTAGATTAAGAGGGAAACATCTGTTTAGTGCAATCTACAAAATAGACAAGTTAATTCCGATAAAAACAGATATATTCGAGTTATCGGAAGTTGTAAAGCCCTCCCAGACGTATACGGCGATAGTAAGCGAGGGGGTCACAATTTATGAACGCTAAGGACAGGCGAATATTATCAAGAATGCTGGAGTTTGCCTATAGAATATCAAGAAGAGCAAATGGCTTGACTTACGAAAAGTTTATTGAAGATGTTGATATACAAGACGCTATTTTATACGCACTTGGTCAGTTAGGTGAAAATGCAAACACTCTTAGTGATGGGTTTAGGGAAAAATACCCAAGCGAAGAATGGCACAGCTTGATTGGATTAAGGAATCGGCTATTTCATTCATATGAAGATATAAACCTTGATATGGTATTTGAAATGGCTATAAATGATATAGATGGGGTGATAGATTTAATTTGCGAAATAACAAGCCAAGGGGACGAGTCATCTTGACCCCTGTTTTTTTTGGAGCGAAAAACCCCCGCTTGTGCTTTTGGCATGGGCGGGGGTTTTTCTTGTTGTTCATGTAGAAATCGTTTTTCATTTTGCAATTGCTTTAATAAAATTGATTTCCTTAGTAAACGTCTTTTCCCCCTTGATAAGACCGTGACAGAATGCTAGAATATCTCGTAACTGGAAAAAAATATTGAGAGTATGGAAAGGGGTTATTCAATGCTAAACAAAAAAAGTATTGACGACATTAACGTAAAAGGGAAAAGAGTTCTGGTGCGTTGCGATTTTAACGTACCCTTGATGGACGGCAAAATTACAGACGAAAACAGAATTGTGGCGGCGTTGCCAACGCTGAAAAAATTAATTGCGGACGGTGGACGTTTGGTGCTGTGTTCGCATTTGGGCAAGCCTAAAGGGCCAGATGCATCTGCAACCCTTGCGCCCGTGGCAGAACGTCTGAGCCAACACCTTGGACAAACCGTTAAATTTTTGGACTGCGACTGCGTTGTATGTGACGATGTTCGCAAAGACGTTGACAGCTTAAAAGATGGCGAAGTTGTTATGCTACAAAACACAAGATTCCGCGCAGAAGAAGGCAAAAACGAAGAGGCATTTTCAAAAGACCTTGCTTCTGTTGCTGATATTTTCGTGAATGACGCTTTTGGTTCGGCGCATAGGGCGCATTGCTCTACTGTTGGCGTTACCAAATTTGTTTCCGAAACTGCTGTTGGTTATCTTATGGAAAAAGAGTTGAAATTCCTTGGTAACGCTGTAAACAACCCAGTTCGTCCGTTTGTGGCAATTTTGGGTGGTGCTAAGGTTTCTGACAAAATTCCTGTTATTAACAATCTTCTTGGCAAGGTTGATAAGTTGATTATTGGCGGCGGAATGGCATATACATTCTTTGCGGCGCAAGGTCATGGCGTTGGAACGTCGTTGCTTGAAAAAGACAGAATCGACTTTGCAAAAGAAATGATTGCAAAAGCTAAGGAAAAAGGCGTTGAATTGCTTCTTCCCGTGGACACCGTTGTTGCGAAGGAATTTGCAAGAGATGCAGAACACAAAACAGTAGCCTCCGACAGCATTGAAGACGATTATATGGGGCTGGACATCGGCGAAAAAACACGCGATATTTTCTCTAACGCGATTAAAGAAGCCAAAACCGTTATTTGGAACGGGCCTATGGGTGTATTCGAGTTCCCGAATTTCGCAAAGGGTACGCTTGCACTTGCGCAAGTGCTTGCAAGCATGGACGATGCTACAACCATCATCGGCGGCGGCGATAGCGCGGCGGCAGTAAATCAACTTGGTTATGGCGATAAAATGACTCATATCTCCACAGGCGGCGGCGCGTCACTTGAATTTCTTGAAGGCAAGGAATTACCAGGTGTTGTAGCAGTTCAAGATAAATAAGGAGAATTTTAACATTGTTCCTTAACAAGATTCGTAAGGAGAATAGATATGCCACGTAAAAAAATCATAGCTGGAAACTGGAAAATGAATCTCACGCCCAAAAAAGCGGAAGAATTCGTGACAGATATGAAAGCAAAACTTGACACAGATAAAGTTGAAGTAGTGCTATGTGTGCCATATGTAAGTTTGCACGCGGTTCAGTCTGTGTTGAAGGGAAGCAACATCAAAGTGGGCGCGCAAAACATGCACTACATGGACAAAGGCGCGTACACAGGCGAAATTTCTGGCGAAATGCTTGCAGACATGGGGATTCCATATGCAATAATCGGTCACTCTGAAAGACGTGAGTATTTTGCAGAATCCGATACCCAAGTAAATATAAAATCTCTCAAAGCCCTTAAAACTGGCATTACGCCAATAATCTGCATAGGCGAAACGCTGAAACAGCGTATGTCTGAACGTACATTTTGCGTAATAAGTAAGCAGCTGTCCATAGCCGTGGACGGAATGACTGCCGATGACATCGCAAAAATTGTAATCGCCTACGAGCCAATTTGGGCAATAGGCACGGGCAAAGTAGCCACTCCAGAACAAGCCGAAGAAGTTTGCGCCGCAATTCGCAAGCAAATTGGCGAAAAATTTGGGCAGGGTGCGGCAGACGCAGTTCGCATTTTGTATGGCGGAAGTGTTACTGCTGATAACGCCAACACATTGTTCAAAATGCCCAACATTGACGGCGGATTAGTTGGCGGGGCAAGCTTACAACCAACCTTTGAAAAGGTGGTGCATTTTGAGTAATTCAAAAGACACCGTAGTTTTGATGATTTTAGATGGATTCGGGCTTTGCGACGGAAAAGAAGCCAACGCAATTCACCTAGCCGAAACCCCGCATCTTGACTGGCTTATGGAAAAATATCCATGTCAAAAAGGCGCGGCATCGGGTTTGGACGTTGGTTTGCCCGATGGTCAAATGGGTAACTCCGAGGTTGGACACACCAACATAGGCGCGGGGCGCATAGTTTACCAAGAGCTAACGCGAATCACCAAGGAAATAGAAGACGGCGATTTCTACAAAAATGAAACTCTGCTTGGCGCGGTGGAAAACGCTAAGGCAAATAATTCCGCGTTGCATCTGTATGGATTGCTTTCAGACGGCGGGGTTCATAGCCATAATACGCATTTGTACGCATTGCTGGAAATGGCGAAGCGTAACGGCTTATCTGATGTTTATGTTCATGCGTTTTTGGACGGGCGTGATACTCCGCCTGCTTCCGCACTGGATTTTATTAAGGAACTTGAAGCGAAAATCGCTGCGATTGGCGTTGGAAAAATCGCTACAATTTCTGGGCGTTATTATGCCATGGACAGAGATAATCGCTGGGAAAGAGTTCAGCTTGCGTATGACGCGCTAACTTTATCAAAAGGCGAAACAGCCGCAAGTGCGGTCGAATGCATGGAGAAAACCTATGCCGCTGGCGTAAATGATGAGTTCGTTGTTCCTACCATTATATTAAACGACGGCAAACCCACCGCCGCTATTAAGGCGAAAGATTCCGTTGTGTTCTTTAACTTCCGTCCAGACCGCGCACGCGAAATTACACGCGCTTTCTGCGACCCCGATTTTGACGGATTCCCTCGTTCGCAGGGGTTAATTCCGTTGTATTACACTTGCTTCACCGAATACGACACAAGCATTCAAGGCAAACATGTGGCTTTTCATGCGCAGTCTATGGACAATGTTTTGGGCAAGTATCTGGCCGACAAAGGGCTTACGCAATTGCGCCTTGCCGAAACGGAAAAATATGCCCATGTGACATTCTTCTTCAACGGCGGCAACGAAGCCCCTTACGAAGGCGAAGATAGAATTTTAGTACCTTCGCCAAAGGTTGCAACATACGACCTTCAACCCGAAATGAGTGCGCCAGAAGTAGCAGATAAGTTGGTGGAAGCGATTGAATCCAAGAAGTATGATTTAATCGTTGTAAACTTCGCAAACTGTGACATGGTTGGCCACACTGGCGTAATGCCCGCCGCAATCGAAGCGGTGCAAACCGTGGATTCATGCGTTGCAAAATCAATGGACGCTATGATGAAAAACGGCACAAGAATGTTCTTCTGCGCCGACCACGGCAACGCCGACAAAATGGTTGACGCAAGCACAGGCGCGCCATTCACCGCGCATACTACCAATCCTGTGCCGTTCGTGTTGTTCAACTGCCCAAACATGAGCCTAGCCCCCAATGGCAGACTAGCCGATATTGCTCCAACACTGTTGGATTTAATGGGCTTGCCAAAGCCCCCCGAAATGACAGGGAAATCGTTGCTGGTGAAAGAATAGCGTGAAGGGACGAAACAAAATGACAGAACAAAACCTATGTCCTCAATGCTGGTCTGCGAGAGAAAAAGCGTCATTGCAATGCGCGACCTGCGGCTTTGATGACAGCACGGGAATATCTTCATTTTGGATGGATGAGTTCAGCGAATCACAAAAATAAACCCCAATAGGAGGATTAGCAAATGCTAAAAAAACACATTAACATTGAAGACGTAGTAGCCCGCGAGATAATGGATTCTCGCGGAAACCCCACTGTAGAAGTGGAAGTAGTGGTTGCAGACGAGGAAGGCAATGCGTTTAGCGCGATTGCGGCAGTACCATCTGGTGCGTCAACAGGCGCGTTTGAAGCAGTGGAACTTCGTGATGGTGGCGAGCGTTATCTTGGGCTTGGCGTAGAAAAAGCCGTTTCCAATGTAAACGACATAATCGCAGATGAAATTTGCGGAATGAACGCCCTAGACCAAGTAGCAATCGACCACGCAATGTTAGAACTAGACGGCACGCCAAACAAATCTAAACTAGGCGCGAACGCAATCTTGGGCGTATCAATGGCAGTAGCAAAAGCCGCCGCCGCCGCGCTTCGTATGCCACTTTACCAGTACCTAGGCGGATTCAACGCGAAGCAACTTCCTGTTCCCATGATGAACATTCTTAATGGTGGAAAACACGCCGACAACACCGTGGATTTCCAAGAGTTCATGATTATGCCTGTTGGTGCTTGCTGCTTCAAAGAAGCACTACGCTGGTGTGCAGAAATTTACCACGCATTGAAAAAAATCCTAAAATCTCGCAATCTTGCAACCGCTGTTGGTGACGAAGGCGGCTTCGCACCAGACCTAGCAACCCCCGACGAAGTTATCGACATAATCCTCGAAGCCATCAAAAAAGCAGGCTACGAGCCAGGTTCAGATATTCGTATCGCGCTTGACGTTGCCGCAACCGAACTTTACGACGATGCCAAAAAGAATGGCAAAGAAGGTATGTACTACTTCGCTGGCGAAAGCCAAATGACAGGCAACGAAGTATATCGCACCAAAGAAGAAATGGTGGATATGTACGAAGCCCTTTGCGCAAAATACCCAATAATCTCCATCGAAGATGGTCTTGACGAAGAAGATTGGGACGGCTGGAAACTACTAACCGACCGCATTGGCGACCGCGTACAAATCGTAGGTGACGACCTCTTTGTTACCAACACCGAACGCCTGCAACGCGGCGTAGACACTGGTACAGGAAATTCAATCCTAGTAAAAGTAAACCAAATCGGTTCGCTAACCGAAACCTTCGACGCAATGAAACTAGCCCACCGCAACAACATGACAACAGTAGTATCTCACCGCTCTGGCGAAACAGAAGACGCAACAATTGCCGACATTTGCGTAGCGGTAAACGCGGGTCAAATAAAAACAGGCGCACCAGCCCGCAGCGACAGGGTAGCAAAATACAACCAACTCCTTCGCATAGAAGAAGAACTAGACGATTCAGCAGAATACCCAGGACTAGGTGCATGGTTTAATTTGAAAAATAAATAGGGATTAAGACCTTGGGGAAAAACCTTTTGTGAGCCATACGCAATAAGAAAAAACAATAAAATGCGTATGGCTCTCCCCATAATCACCAACGTATGAATACATAATCAAACTGGCAAGTTGTTATTAGGGCGTGTTCCCACTACGGAAATGGCACGATTTTTGTGGCAATTTTGTGCCAATCAAGGAGGGTTTCGCGCCGCGTCCTAGAAGGACGCAAGCGAAATCCCGACGCAGAGTGGCGCGAAATTGACCAGAAAGCGTGTCGTTTCCGTAGTGGGAACACGCCCTAACTCTCTGTGGGTTTTGTTTTTGACCAGCGTCCCAAGGTTTTAATCTTTTTTCTTTTTTGTATTCCACAGAAATTTCGTGTATAATCAAGATAAAATCACAAAGGAGTGGTTAAAATGCGACTAACAGGAACAAGTGCATTTGGAGTGCGTCTGCCTATTATCAGCCAAGGCGACGATTTAGTAAATATTGTAGCGGAGCATGTAATACAAGCGGCGGAAGAAAACGGCGGAAAGCTTACAGAGAATGATGTAATAGGAGTAACAGAGGCGATAGTGGCAAAAGCCGAAGGCAATTTTGCGAAAATAACCGACATAGCTGATGATGTACGCATGAAATTTGGGCAGAGTGAAATAGGGCTTGTGTATCCTATTTTATCGCGCAATCGTTTTTTGAATATATTGAAGGGTGTTGCGTTGGGCGCGAAAAAGGTTCATGTGTTGCTAAGTTATCCGCATGATGAAGTTGGTAATCCCATCATGGACGTTGATATGCTGGACGCTGTAACCGATAAACTGCAAGGCAGAATGGTAATGGCCTGCGAATTTCAAGCGGTGGCAGGAGTGTACAACCATGCGTTCACAGGCGTTGATTATGCCGAACTTTACGCCAGCGTGGGCGATAACATAAACGTGTACTTCTCCAACGACCCTCGTGATATTTTGAAACTAACAAAAAATGTCTTGGTGGCGGAAATTCACAATCGCAACAGAACAAGGGCGCGTTTGCTAAAGGCGGGCGCAGAGAAGGTTTTCACGCTATCGGATATTTTAAGTACAAGCGTAAACGGAAGCGGCTTTAACAGGGATTACGGTGTGTTAGGCTCGAATCTTTCTACCGAGGACACACTGAAACTTTTCCCAAGCAAAGCCCAGCAATTTGTAACTGATGTTCAAGTCCGTATAAAAGAAAAAACAGGCGTAGCCCCCGAAGTAATGGTGTACGGCGACGGTGCGTTTAAAGACCCAGTATGCGGCATTTGGGAACTAGCAGACCCAGTAGTTTCCCCAGGGCATACCGAACGCCTAGGCAATCGCCCAACAGAAATAAAAATAAAATTGGTGGCAGATGCCGTCTTCGGCGAACTACGCGGCGAAGAAAAACGCGAAGCCGTAACCAAAATGATAAAGGCAAAAAACGCCTCTCCAGATGCTTACCGCGAAGGCACAACCCCCAGAGTGTACGCAGACCTAATAGGCAGCCTGTGTGACTTAATGGGCGGCAGTGGCGACAAAGGCACACCAGTAGTGCTAATCCGCGGCTACTTCGACGATTACGCTAC
>WQVV01000013.1 GCA_009785665.1 Defluviitaleaceae bacterium | reverse complement strand
TCCGAACCAATTCTTTACAATCGAATGAAATCATGGGCTGGCGGGGCTTCTACGGCTTCCCGCGACGACGGTTTGCCGACTGGCGATTAGAATTGGAACAAAACAAGTTTATGCCTGCAATAATTCATCTACATATCGAATCGCTTTTTGCTTACATGATGCTGATAACATATCGAATTTTTGAAACAACAATTGCGCTTCCTCAATTTCTTCATCTGGTATGGTTATTGTCATGGAGCGAGCTTTTGATTTATCACCCTTTACATATTCCAATATTTCAGTTAAACCCTGCAAAGTATCTTGATATACGCCCATTATCCCATCTCCTTTTTTATTTTTTTTACAAATTCTTTATACATGGATTTTTCCTTATCTGTAATATTATCCTTGCTACCTTTGCCGTAACAATTTACCAACATAATTTTTTCTTGACGAATAAAATCAATGTACGATACACGAACCCCGCCTCTTTTACCAATATTGGGTAAATTCCATCTCACCTTCGTTAAACCGCCTGTGCCTTCAATTATATCTCCTGCGCTAGGCTTTTTTATCAAAAAATTTTGCAGTTGCCTTAAATCTTCATCATTCAATCCAAGTTCAGCCCAACGCTTATCAAAAATTTGAGCGGAAAGGAAAATCCTTGTCATTATCTTATTCCTTTCTCTCACTTTTAGTTAAGTTGCATAATCTCTGTGACGACGGTTAGTCATACCTATACACTCACACCACACTTCCTTTATTCGACTAGGAAGATTTCGCGTCAACCATAGAATCACGCCGTCATTAAACCAATCAAAAAAGCGGGGTCAAGGGGACGCGTCCCCTTGTTTCTTTTGACCTTAAATCTTTTGACTTTAAATCTCTTAACCTTAATCTTCCCCTAACCTCGTATCACGTACCGTCTGACCATCTCCGAATACTTCGTTTATTATAAGTACCATCTCTGGGTTGGTTAGGTTGGCGGCTGGGCGGATTATTGCGTGGCGGGTTAGGCCGTCTGGGTTGGCGTGGATTGATACTACTTCGCCTACTCTTAGGCCTGGAGGGAATAGGGAACTGTTGGAGGAGGTAACAATTTCGTCGCCTGGCATTATTTGGGCCGTGGCTTCTATGTGATTCATTCGTAGTAAGCCTTGCTTCATTAGGGTGGTGTCGCCTCCGGCTATTCCTGCATCTTCTGTGCGGGGGCTGGAGACTGCGGCGGCAAAACGGGTGTCTATTATTGAGACGAATTGCGCGCTGGTTGGGTGAACGTATCGCACTAGACCTGCTAGACCGCCATCGGCTATTACTGCCATTCCCATTTCTACGCCGTTGTTTGAGCCACGGTCTATTCGGAAACTTCTGTAGAAGTTGTTGGGGTCGTGGGCTATTACTCTCGCGCCTATGGTTGGTAGTTCTGCGTAGCGTTGATGCATGTCTAGGGCGGCGTTTAGCATGGCGTTTTCTTCGGCGGCTAGTTGTAGACGCGAGTTTTCAAATTCTAGGCGGTTTACTTCTGCTTGTAGTTCGCGGTTTGCGGTTATTAGATATTGGTTGTTGATTACCGCTGAAAAATTGCCTTGCACCCATGCAACGGTTGCGTTTAACCCGCGTTGCATGGGCGTTACTACATATGACACCCCGCCAGATACTATGTTTGTTCGGGTGCTGGGGCTGATTGTTAGAATTATTGCTATTACGCAAATGGCTATTCCTGTTAGTAGGAATGCTCGCCTATGCCTTTCGATTATTGCCATTTAATCACCACTTTGTTTTTCCATGGGTTATCAGTACCCCTTGCAATTGCTTGAAATGTGTTAGTACTACGCCTATCCCGTTTACTACGCAGTCTAGCGGGTCGTCGGCTTTGTAGGTTTCTATTCCTGTTTCCTCTGTGATTAGCGTGTCTAAGCCTTTCAGAAGCGCGCCGCCGCCTGCTAGGGCTATGCCTGATGCCATTACGTCTGCGGCTAGTTCTGGCGGGGTGCGCTCTAGGGTTAGTTTTATTGCGTCTATTATTTTTGCTACTGGTTCGGCTAGAGCGGCTTTGCCGTCGTCTTCTGTTAGTGTTATTGTGCGCGGCAAGCCTGATACTAGGTCGCGTCCTCGTACCTCCATGCTATTTTCATTGTCGGGTTTGTGTGCGCATCCTATTTTTAGTTTTATGTCCTCCGCCGTGCGGTCGCCCACCGCAAGCCCATACTCGCGCCGAACATAGTTTATTATGGAATTGTCAATCTCATCACCAGCCGTGCGAAGCGACTTGCTTGTTACTATCCCGCACAGAGATAATACAGCTACTTCGCTTGTTCCGCCGCCTATGTCTACTATCATGCTGCCTGTTGGCTCGGACACTGGTAATCCCGCGCCTATTGCTGCGGCCATTGGTTCTTCAATTAAACCCACGCTTCGCGAAGGCACGCCCGCAGATATTGTGGCCTCTTCTATTGCGCGTTTTTCAACTTCCGTTACTCCGCTAGGTACACACACGATAACCACTGTCTTCCGCGAAAACATTTTTCGCGAACGCGCCTTTTGTATAAAATATCTTAACATTGCGCGAGTCGTGGCGAAGTCTGCAATTACCCCATCCTTCAACGGGCGAATTGCCACAATCGACCCTGGCGTGCGTCCTATCATTTGTTTCGCTTCGTCGCCAACCGCCATTACTGTATCTGTATGCGTATTCATTGCCACCACGGACGGTTCGTTTAATATTATTCCTTCGCCTTTTGCATACACTAACGTGTTTGCCGTCCCAAGGTCTATTCCCAAATGATGCGTAAACATGCTGTTTCCTGCTTTCATCGTCGCGTTTGTGTCTTTTCTGAAAGTATTGCCTTTGTTGTCAAATTTAACCACAATACACAATTTCATCATATTGTAACAATTATTACACAATCTTACAACAATTACAAAGGTATTTTTTCGCCGATTACATGTATTGGTAAGCTAACGCATACGTCTCGAAGCCATAAACAATTTCCTAGGCGGCACAGCCGCATTTCGCCAATTACATGTAATTGGTACGCTAACGCATACGTCTCGAAGCCGTAAACAATTTCCTAGCCTACAAAAAAAATCCCTGAAAGCACAAATGCTTTCGAGGATTTTTTTTCGTTTGAATAGCTCTATAACATAGGTTCCCTTACTTTTTCTTAGTCCCATATTCGAGGGCTATTCCGATACTCGTGCCAATTGCAAGCCCAATACCAATGCCTACTCCAATATTCCCCATGCCCATTACAATTCCAAGCGCAGTACCCGCCGCAACCCCAATACCCGCACCTAGACTAATATATATCCCGCTATTCTTTTTCTTTGGTTGCTGGTTGACTCGCTCATTTTTCCTATTCATTTTGAACCTCCTTAACATATGGGTTTACTATAGTAAATATTTTTTGTTTATTATACTTTACACTTCAAACTTTTGAAAGACATTGGCGTATGTATTTTCAAAGGAGATGAGATTATGCAATGTTTTGCGCATCCTACGCGGGCGGCGGCTAATATTTGTAGCAAATGCAATCACTGGCTTTGCGACGATTGCACCGTTACCACGCAAGGACAAATGTACTGCCGTTCCTGTCTTGTTGCCGCGGGTTCTACTGTTCATGTTCAACCGCCTAGTGGGGATTATGATTATCACGATTCTGTTGTGTCGCCTAGACCTTCCAAGAATGTTAATTGGGGATTGCTGTTCCTAATTTCGCTATGCCTTCCACCAGGCGCGAACTATATGTACATGGGGCTGATTAAACGTGGTCTTGTTGCTATGTGCGGGTTCTTTTTACTGATTTATCTGATGGTTACATCTTTTATGGTTTCGTCCGTTTCCGTTGGATTTTCGTTGCTGTTTGTGCTGGCTATTCCTGTTTACATTCTTACAATTTTCTTTGATGGCTTTAATGTGCGTAGCCGCATTAACGCAGGCGAAGTCGTAGCAGACGGCATCAGTAATGTGCTTAATGGCTTGCTACGAAATAAAGTTTTAATGGTAGTACTTCTAGCCGTGATTGTCATTGCGTTTGCGGGAAGCCTATTCGGCATTGCAGTTGAGGTAACAAGACGCGCCCTTCCCATTCTGCTAGTATGCCTAGGGCTGTATGTGATTTTCAGACGCAAGCGCAATAAAGAAGACGATAACGAATAACAAGGCGATATGCAAATATTGACACATGTCCCTATTACCCCTATAATGTCTGGAGAATATTCATACGGAGGTTTACTATGGCAAAATGTGAAGTTTGCGACAAAGGTATTCAAACGGGTCATAGAATCAGCATTACGCGTAGCCAAGTTTCACGCCGGGCTAATCGCATGTGGCGGTCAAACATCAAAAAGGTTCAAATCGTTGAGAAAAACGGCGCGGTTCGTAAAGCTAAAGTTTGCACCCGTTGTTTAAGGGCTAAAAAAGTTACCCGTGCTGTATAGGGAACATTAACCGATTTTCCATTGTGGAGAATCGGTTTTTTATATGCTAGGAAACTGTTCATGGCTTCGAGACGTATGCGTTAGTGTGCCATGCAGGTCATCGGCGAAATGCGGCTGTGCCGCTTTTTTATTAGACATCTTACATAATTTCGTAGATTATTATTGACAAAAATGCTTGCAGTGGTACAATTTCCACTGTTACACCAGAACGCGAAAACATTAAGGAACTGTCAAGAAATAACTTGGACAGATTCCGCAGGATTTTTGTGCGAGGGCAAGGAAGCGGAAACCGCGCGTGCCCAAAGGCACGTAAGGCTTTCCGCTGACACAGACATCGTGCAAAAAGACAAGGAAGATGTTCAAGTTATTTTTTGACAGTTCCTAACCTCCTCTGTCGCCAAGAATGGCGTAGAGACGTTCGCTATTTTGGCTCGTTGTCGGTAAATGTTTTCAGCATTTGGTATACATAACATTGATTAGGTAGGTGATGGGAATGGGACGGCATACAATATTTGTGGTGTTTGCACTAACTTTGGTGTGGTGCATTCTCATGGAGGGTGTGTCTTGGCAAAATGTGGCTGTTGGGCTTTTTATGAGTATGCTTAGTTTGCATTTTGTTGGCAAATTTTTTCATTTTGATGAGATTAAGGATGTTGAATTTAGTAAACTAATCGGGTATCCGTTTTGGTTGCTTGCGCGGATTTACGTTGATGCATTCCTTTTGATGAAGCTGATTCTGTCTGACGCAAAATGGGAAATAGTGGAGGAAGAATTGGAAGTGGAAAACGAAGCCCTGCGCATAATTCTAGCGGATTCAATAACCCTAACCCCTGGGTCGGTGTACGTTGAACGGCACGGAAACAAAATCACGCTACTATGTATAGGAAATCGTAAGAAAAAAGGCTATCCCGCATCAGTAGACGACCTTCGCAGTATCGAACGAATGCTAATTAAATCGCAAAAAAAGCCCGAAGAAGATTCGGCAAAGGAGGCGTAGCGTGAATATAGTTCTTGCAATTTTGCTGGGCCTTCTTGTGCCTTATGGAATCCGCGTGGCAATAGGGCCAAGCGTTTGGGATAGGCTTCTTGGCATGAATCTGATTGCGTCTAAAATTATAATTATCATCATGGTGTATGCGTCTATGAACGGGGCTACGTTTTTGCTGGACTTTGCAATCATCTACGCGCTGTCGGGTTTTATTGGGACAATTTTTATCGCGTTATTTCTATCGGAACGCAGTATTCGTAAAGGGCGGGGGAAAAAAGAATGATTTATATTTTAAGCTATATTATCATAGGGCTGGGCATTTTGTTCATGCTTTTTGGCGTGATTGGGTTGTTCCAGCGTAAGCGCGACTTCTATTATCGCATTCTAATAGCCTGCAAGGTTGACACCGTTGGAATGATTACCATTGGTATAGGAATGGCGTTGCGTCACGGCATCAGCTTTTTCACAGGAAAAATATTTCTGATTTTGCTAATAATAGTTGTGCTGAATCCATTTGTAGCGCATATAGTAACGCAAGCGGCTTATAAAAGCGGCTTCATTTCAGTTTACAAACGTAAGGACGGCGACGCATGAATAACTTGATTATCGTGCTACTTGTCTTTTGGATAATTAGCTCGATTTGGTGCGTTTTCGCACAAAAAACCTATCGCGTAATTATTTTCTTTGGTGTGTTTTCGTTGCTTACAGCGGCGATTTATCTATTCCTTGGCGCGCCCGATGTCGCTATGGCAGAGGCAGGTATTTCGGCATTCACAACGATTTTCTTTATCGTTTGCGTGGAAAAATACTACAGCCGTGGCGAAGGTCTTAAACACGAAATGGCAACAAAAACCAATAAGCCACGCAAAATAACACGGTATATCTTCCCGTTTATTTTTTGTGTGGCACTTCTCGTGCTGTTTCTGAATTTCGCGCCAACTGGCTATGTAGTAACTGAACTCCGCGACCAGTACCTGCAAATGTTTATGCACGACGTAGGCGGTCTAAACGCCGTAACTGCGATTTACCTAGGCTATCGCGTTTACGATACACTATTTGAAGCCCTGCTTCTAGTAGTAGCCGTGGTTGCAGTAATTCACCTATCGTGGTACGAAAAAACAGCAGTATCAGACGGTAAACACAGCGAAATGGAACGCTCCCGAATGGCAAAATTTACAATGCGGATTATCTGCCCCATTATCCTATTGTTTGGAACTTACTTGGTACTAAACGGTCATATATCCGCAGGCGGTGGCTTCCTTGGTGGTCTTGCCTTCGCGTCATTTATAATTTGCCGCTTCCTAGTCTTGGGCATCTACGACCTCCCAATTGAAAAAGCAATCCGCATGGAAGAAATCGTTTTCATTAACATTGTAATCCTGCCAATACTAGCAATATTCACAGGCATTATGTACCTCGCATGGGACGCAACCGAAATCTTCCAAAACATCTATCTAATTGCAATGAGCGGGCTAATAGGCATGAAAGTTACCCTAGGCTTCTTCGTTCTATTCTACCGATACATCGCCATAGAACGCCTACCCGAAGAAGGAGAAGGAGAATAATCATGGACTTTCACATTTTGGATATATTCCCAGTATTGCTTTTTTTCATAAGCTTTTTCGGAATAATAACCAGCGGCAACATTGTAAAATCCATAGTAATGGTAATTATTATGCAAACCTCTGTAATAATGTTCTGGCTGGGCGTAGGCGCACGCTTTGGCACAACGCCCCCCATATTCGAGGACATAACCGAAATAGCCGACCCCAACGCCATAGCCGACCCCCTACCCCAAGCCCTAATGCTAACCGCAATAATAATAGGCGTAGCAGTAACAGCAATAAACATAACAATGCTAAATGCCCTATTCAGAAAATACAAAACAGTAGAGTGGGACACTATGCAAGAGTTAGCAGTAAAGGACGAGGGGCTAGAAGTGCAAGACCTTGGGGGCGTTACCTCGGAGTCTACAATTTAAAATAAGCGACCAACTGCTTTAGTGTTTCGGCTTGGGAATTTAATTCTTCTGCGGAAGCGGCGGATTCTTGTGAAAAGGCGGTGTTGTCTTGCACCATGTTGGCGGTGTGCAGCAACACCTTACTTATTTGCGAAACCATTTCCGATTGTTCAATTGAAGCTGTGGAAATATTGTTTAGAAGGGATGTCACCTCGACTGCGCCATCTACTAGGCTGTTTAGTGAATCCGATGTAATTTGGGCTATGTTTACGCCTACATCAACTCTGTTGATGGAATTTTCAATTAGCGCAGTGGATTCTGCGGCGGCGGCTTGACTTCTGGCGGCTAGGTTGCGAACTTCTTCGGCTACTACTGCGAAGCCCCTTCCGTGTTCGCCAGCGCGAGCGGCTTCTACGGAAGCATTAAGTGAAAGCAGATTAGTTTGGAATGCAATATCCTGAATGGTTTTGATGATTACTGAAATACTACTGGAAGCCTCTTTAATTTGCGTCATAGCCAGCAACATTTGGTTCATGGATTCGCCGCCATTTTTGGCATCGGTTGTAGATTTTGTAGAAAGCTCGTTGGCGTTTTGAGAATTAACCGAAAATTGTTGCGTTTGCAGATTGATTAATTCTACAGAGGTATGCAATTCTTCCAACGAAGCGGCTTGACTATGCGAACCACTAGCCAATTCCAGCGCGTTAGTAGCTATTTGCTCCGAGCCAATTAAAATGTTATCCGACGCAGAAGAAATTTCCGCAATAGCTTTGCGTAAGGTATCTTCAATATTGTTGATAGATTTTTTTACTTCCGAAAACTCTCCTACATATTCACGGGTTATGGTGCGTGTTAAATCGCCGCCCGCAATGGCCGTTAGTGTTTCCGATATTTCTTGAATATAGCCATTTAGAATGTCAATGGTATCATTGACCGCTCTGCTGATTGCAAGAAAATCTCCAGAATAATTCCCAGCAATTTTTGTTTTAAAATCCCCCTGCGACAAACGATTTATTACGTCTCGTATTTCCACAAGTGGCGCGTCTACGGCGGTGGCAACATGGTTTAGTCGGGTCATAATCACATGCCAATCACCTTTATACTTGGATTCATCAATGTGGAAATTCAAGTTACCCTTGTCTGCCGCGGCTTCAACCATTGATGTTACTTCTGCAATGACATCTTTTAAATTTGTGGTGACAGCGCGAATTGTTTCGGGAAGAATCATCAAGTCACCAGGCATGTCATTAATTTGCAAATTGAAATCACCGTCGCCAATTTGCTTAAACACATCTACAACACCATTTAAATCTTCGACTTGTTGCTCCAAAAGTTTGTTTGTGTTTTCAACCATTTCTTTGAAAGAATTTTGATATTTGTTTGTGTCTATTCGGAATTTCAAATTTCCACGCTCGTTAAATTCGTGATTGCTTACGGATAAATCCTGCACCATTTCCTTTATGACATTCTTCATATCGCGGAAGGAGCGCGTTAATTGACCAATTTCATCATTACGATTTGATTCAAGATTCATTTACAAATTGCCCAAAGAAATTTGTTTTGCGTCATTTTTCAGCTTATTCAAAGGCTTTGAAACAATATAACCAAAGGCAAACCAAAACATCAAAATTTGCAAAACCATTATGGGAATCAAGGCAAGTACAGCAACAATCATCAAAATAATGGTGTCAAACTGTACAAAACTTCTGGGCACTGCCATAAAAAGCATCCAACCATTTTCCAATTCATGATAGGTTAAATACCAACTTCTTCTCGCATCGTCGCGGATTCGTAATGGCTCGTCTTGACCTACGCCAGCATTTAAGAATTGTTGATATGCCGTTATGTCGTGCATGTTAGTTCCGCTTTGAACATCTCCCGTATGCGCAAGGATTCTGCCATTTTGCTCCGCCAAAAAAGCATAAGAACCAGAAATATACAATGTATCATGCAAAATAGAAACTATATCAGATAGTTGAATATCAATAGAATACACCATGTCGCTACCAAGTATTTGCCCGAAATATCTTGAAATACTTATAATTATTTCTCCAGAGTAGGCATCTATAAACGGCGAAGAAAATGTTATCTCGCCACGATTAGCCATAGCATCTATATACCAAGGGCGTATTAGTGGTGTCCAGTCATCAGGTAGGGTTATATCCGCGCCAAAAATTGCACGCTCATCTGCAAAACCCACATAATGAAGCGTTGTACCATCGGTTAAGTTCTGCAAAGCTTGATGTATCGCGTCCTCATTGGGTAATGCCACAAACGTATGATACATACTGTCAACCGTAGCTCGTTTTCCTGCAAACCAGCCGTCCATTCGGTTTGCGCCTTGCCCTGTATACGCGACAACCTCTCCAATCACACCTTGGGTAAGCATTCCGCCAATAAAAATATATATAATCGCCAAGATTCCAAAAAAGACAACGAACAAGTATATCGTAAACGCAAAGATAAATTTTGAACGTATACTTCTGAAATTAAACATGATAACTCCTCCAAATATTGAAAATGGCTCAAGCATTACTGAAAGACGAAGCCTCTTCCAGCAATGCTTGAAACCATTTGAAAATAATGAATTATTATCCGTGAATAATCTGGTCTTCTGTGTAGTAGCCAGAATTAATTAGAATTTCGCGATAGTTGTCTATTGTGACAACCACAGGTACGCTTAGGTTTGTGGGGATTAATCCTGTGCCGTTATCATAGTCAGTGGTGTTATTGATTGACACAGTGCGTCCGTCGCGTAAGTCTAGTACCATTTCTACTACGTTTTCGGCTAGGGTACGGGTGTCTTTGAACACTGACATTGCTTGGTAGCCCGCCAACATGTTTCTTACGGAAGTTAAATCGCAATCCTGCCCTGTGATTACTGGGATATTTTCGGGAGTGAATCCTGCGGCTATTAGGGCATTGGTTACGCCTTGCGCGGTTGAATCGTTAGATGCCAAAACTGCGTCAAGCCTTTGACCATTGGGGGTGAAGTTGTGCGATTCTATTAAGCTGGTCATGCGGGCTTGCGCTAGGTCTGCCGACCAACCTACTGTTGCGACTTCCATTATGTCCGTCTGCCCTGAAACGGAAACTAGCGTTCCGTCGTCTAGGAACGGTTGCAAAATACTCATTGCACCAGGGAAGAAGAAATTTATATTGTTGTCTCCAGGGTCGCCCGTGAAGAACTCGATATAAAACGGGCCTGCTTGATTTGCTAAGTCCAGCGTATCTGCAATGAACTGCCCTTGCATTTCTCCAACCATCCAGTTATCAAAAGTCGCGTAGTATGTGACTGCGGAAGAGTTCATAATCAACCTGTCATAGGAAATCACGGGGATTCCTGCGGCTTCCGCGCCTTCAAGAACTTCCGTAAGGGAATCGCCCTCTATTGCCACGATTATTAGCACGTCAACATTTGCATCAATCATGCTTTGAATTTGTGCAATTTGTGTTACTACACTGTCGTCTGCAAATTGTAGGTTTACATCCATTCCCATGCCTTGCAGTCTAAACTCAAGGTTTTCGCCATCTCTGCTCCATCTTGGCAGATAGTGGGTTGGCATTGAAATTCCTACGCTATGCGCTACACCAACTGTTGGCGGTGGCGTAGCTTGCGCGGCTGCGCCTGCGGCAGGCGTTGGCGTTGCGGCTATTTCTCTTGGGGCAGGTGGTGGTGGGTCGTCTGCGCAAGCCGCAAACACGAACAAAAGAACAGTTAAAGCCATACATAGGGCAATTATCGCCCCAAGACGTGAATTTTGCATAAAAATAATCCCTCCTGCAAGATAGTTTTGTGCAACTTTTTTGAAATTTTATCAAAAAACCAGAGACACTGCAACTTTATTTTTTCGTGCTTTTCTGTAGTGAAAACACGCCCTAACACGATTCAAGTAAGTTCAAGAAAACCCTTCAACTTGCGGCGCGTCCGTAGTAGCGAGGACTTTATTTTGCTTTCGCTGGCACGGCAACCGCTTGCTATTGTTGCGATTGAATCGGCGTACCAGTAGCGGCGCATAAATATGAAGCGAGTCTCTTTGTTTAAGTTGAGTAGGAATTTGTTTATGTCAGCGGCGACTAGGTTGTTTTCATACGTACTGTGAACATCTGTTGTGGCGGGGATTACCTCGGCTAGTTCGCTTAACAGTAAGTCTACTTGGTTGGCGTTGCGTTTTTTTGCGTTGTTGATGCGGTATTTGTCTAGGGAGCAGTTGCGGGTTATTTTCGCTAAAAAGCCCTTGAAAAATGTCGGGCGTTTTGGTGGGATTGCTTCCCATGTTTTGAAATATGTGTCGTTTACGCATTCTTCTGCGTCTTCCGCGCTGTGCAGAATGTTCGAGGCTACCGTGTATAAATAACCTGCGTATTTTCGTTGAGTTTCGCAGATTGCCTTTTCGTCACGCTGGAAGTATAAGTTTAGAATCATGTTGTCATCCATTTTTTGTCTCCTCATTGTATAAACATAAATTCTTGTGTGATGTTTGTTACATAGTTACCATCTACTCGCACGAAATATACTATACGCTGTAGTGTTGGCGTGCCAATTAGCGCAGTGCCTACCTCTAGTTGAATTTCAAACTCCGGCCAACTAGGCGGCGTTGGTTGAAATTCAAACTCCGACCAACTAGGTTGCGTTAAGTGAAGTATAAAATCATCAAGGCTGTTGGTGTAAACTAATCTGCCCCAATTTTGGTCGTCCAACTCGAAGTTAAAGCTTGAATCTACGAATGAAAATGTTGTCTCGTCGGTGATTTCAAACCGCTGGGTTCGAGGTGGATTGTCGTGGCGAAGCATGTATGGACGCGTGAAATCGTGACGCGATAATCCTAGCTCTAGTATTCTTGCGGTGTCGGATTGCCAAATTACCTCTACGAAATCCAAGTACAGCGCGTTGCCTTGGATTGCTATTGCGCCTGTTAATGCTCCTTCGTGTATTACTTCAAGTGGTGGCGTTGGTGGCGTTGCTACTGCGTCTGAAAACTCAACTGATAGCGGTAGTTCTATTTCATAGCGGAAAATTCGCCATTCGTTTCCTTCCAGTATGAATGTTAGCAACATGGTATGCTCGCCCACTTGAAATATCTCGCTAGATGCTGCATCGTGATGCGCGCTAATATAGCCATCTTGCATGTAGCGCATTATCATTTCCAAGGAAATATTCACGCGTGCGATAAAACTATCTCTAAATGTAAAACCTTCGAGAATTTCAATATCACCGTCGATAATCTGCGGAAATAAGAATCTTTCGCCCCAAATTGGTAAAAACATCACCAAAACGCCGTCAATTTCCCTGTAACGCGGTAAATCGTCGTGAACTAATGGGCGATAAAAATACCATTCGGCAAAGTCTTGCGTAAACGCCGCCTCTGCAAACTCGCGAATATCTTGAATTGAACGTATATGCTGGAATCTTGCATCGTTTACAATTTCGTATTGCCGCCCTTGGTATTCCACGAATTGACCGTCACCTTCAAGCCCTTTTTGTATCGAAAGCATATCATTAAACGCGTCTATCATACTGCGAGCTACTTCCACTGCCATTGCTTCATGTTCCGCCACGGACACGCTCATGTTTGCGTTTTCATTTGGTCTATGTCGCTGTTCCACTAGGTTGCGCAATGACATTTCCATATCTTGCAATCGCAATGATTCCAATCCATAAGGTCTTTCGTACAATGGCAAAATCTCAAGTACCGTCAAAACCCCATCTTCCAACGAAACATGCCAAAATCTTGACGTGCGGTTAATAACACTTCCTTCGTTCATAATTAACCTGCCGTCTTCGTCCACAAAAAAACTTGGCATTGATAAAAAACCAACAACTTGCCCTATATCCAAAGCAATGGGCATATGCTCCCCATAATCAATAGAAACTGACGTGAACGCGCCATCAATATACTGGTAAAGCACCCACCATGACGGAAACGACTGCAAATTCTCATCAGTTTCCGTAACTTCCATAAGAATCAAAGGCGTAAACCCGCTATCCAAATCATACAAATTAAACTGCGTTGCCACACGCGTAAGCGGCCAACGAAACGGCGCGTCAAGTGGAAATTCATGCCCATGAATATCCAGCAGTCGGTCATTCTCCAACCGAACCAGCGGCACTTCCTCCAATAACCTACCACGAATGTCGCGAATAGACCCATCCTCCGCAACTATGCCAAAACTAAACAAACTAGGAAAATCCATAAGAAAATCCGCCATCAAAAGCGTATCATAATGCGCATTAGCTTCCTGCGTAACCTGCGTATCAGCGGGCGTTTCAACACGCGTGTAGTTCATCTGCCACACAGCCCACGCCGATACCCCAATAACCGCAATCAAACACGCCGCCGCCGCAAATCGCAAAAATAATCCCGCACCCTGCGCCTTCCTCGGATACTCCGCTGACTCGGCAACTATACTTTCGTCAACCTCGCCAATTACCTCAAATAATTTTTCTGGCTTCATAGTGACCCTCCTTTTCGTCCAAAACGCTATCGTTATATAAAGACGTAATTTCTCCGAAACGGTTGCAGCGGCAAAGCCGCATAGCCGCATTTCGCCGACTACATGCGTTGGCAAGTTACAGCATACGCCTCGAAGCCATGAACTATTCTCTAGGCAATAAAAAACCAGCCGTCTCGAATTGAGCGGCTGGTTTTTTATTGCCTAGGAAACTGTTCACGGCTTCGAGACGTATGTTGCAAGCTTGCCAGGTCGTCGGTGAAATGCGGCTGTGCCGCTTTTTTATTGCATAGGAAACTGTTCACGGCTTCGAGACGTATGCGTTAGCTTGCCAATGCAGGTCGTTGATGAAATGCGGCTGTGCCGCCTTTTATCTAGCCCGTAATTTAACCTGCGTCCCAATCTCAATTTCCGAGCCGTGCGGCGGAAACTGCTGATGAACTATATAGGGCAGGGGCGGGCGATTAGCAAGTTCGTAAGGGTCTATTGTTTCGGGCATTGCTGTGCGAGGGCGTAAATCGGCATCATTTGTAACCTGTGGTCTGTCGGTAAATACAACTGTTCCCAACCCCATTTCACCTAGAACAAACTCGGCAACTTCGGCGGTAAGTCCCACAACATTGGGAACAGTCACCATAAGGTCGGCTACGCGAGTATCTGTGTCCATGAAAAATATTACAGGCGAGTTGTACGGCATTGGCTGATTAGGTGCAGGCATGTGATGGGAAATGTATCTTCCGCCACCAACAACATGATACCCGCCGCGCCCCATATTAATGACAGTTTCAACAGCAGAGGAAAGCCGCTGACCACTAAAATCTGGCATTGGCGCACCTGTGAGTTCTTCTGGCTGAACAACTGAACCATCTGATGGCGGAATATTTTTCGTGCGGATTAAATCTGCATAGAAATTCCTAGCAAGTGGCGCAACAGTGTAACCAGCAGAAGGGCTTTCATTATCTTCTGGACGGTCGATTGTAATTAGCACTAAGAATTGCGGGTCTTCAACAGGCATGAACGAAACGAAAGTAAGAATATATTCTCCGCCACCACGAATACCCTGTTGCGCAGTACCAGTTTTGCCACCAATCGAATGCCCAGTAATATACGAACGCCAACCAGTGCCACGCTCCGAGCCCGCGCCTTGGTTCAATGAAACAACATAGCGCAATTCATTGCGAATAAAATCGGAAGTTTCTTCGGAAATGGCGCGGCGTACAATGGTAGGTTCTGTTTGCGAAACGACATTACCTTGGTTATCCACAATTTGAGAAACAAGGAACGGACGCATAAGATTTCCGCCATTTATCAAAGCGGCATATCCATTAATCATTTGTATGGTGGTAGCATTGAAACCCTGCCCCATAGATGAAGTGGCCATTTCAACGGAATGAAGCATAGCCCATGGGTACATAACATACCTACTGGAAACGGCCTCCTCGGCTGGCAAGTCAATACCCGTGCGTTCGCCAAAGCCAAAATATCCGCGATATTGATAAAATAAATCGCGCCCAAGTCCCGCATTAATATCAACCATAGCCATATTGCACGAACGATAAAGTGCGCGCCTAAGCGGAAGCGTACCACAACCCCAAGTATTATGACACCAAACGCGCTGGTCAACGATGTCACGGCGACCGTCACAATGGAAAACGGAATGCCTATCTATAAGACCTTCTTCATAAGCGGCGGCAATTACAAATGGCTTAAACGTAGAGCCTGGTTCGCTACTGCGGGTTGTATGGTAGTTTCGCCACAATGACATAACTTCCGTAGTCTGTTCTGCGCCAGAAAGGTCGTCCCAAATATCAATAAGAGTTGGGCAGGTGAAATAATCTGGATTAAACGGGTCTGCAAGCGAAAACGACGGAGCTTGCGCCATTGCCAAAATTTCGCCAGTACGTGGATCCATAACAATCATACCAACAAATTGGCTAGGATGCTGAATAAACGCTCTGTCTACATGCTCCTGCGCAAGCCGTTGAATTGTGCTGTCCAAAGTTGTTACGATTGTAAATCCATCTTGCACAGGCACAGTTTCTGTTTCACCCTGTACCCATACTGCGCGCCCTTGTACGCCTTCAAGTTCCGCTTGATACTGCCCTTCTAACCCCCAAGGTCGGGCATCACCACGGGCAAATCCAATCACTTGCGGTGCAAAAAACGGGTCTTGAAACCAACGCAATGAATCCTCTTCAATATTGATTTCGGGGAACATATCCGCAAGCGGAATAGCAATATCCGCAGGGACTTCACTTGCCAAAACAAATCGCCGTCTTGCATTCACCATTGCCAAACGCCCGTAATGGTCGGTTGCCATAGCGTCTTGAAGCCGCCAGCGCGGTATGTTGAGTTCAACGGAAGCCGCATTAAAAAGTTCGTCCAGAAAATACGTATCTTGCGAAGCACTTCTAGCGCGATTATACCGCGTGTGCAACGCGTAAACGTCCAATGTCACCGTAAACACTTGGCGCGTTCCTGTAAGCGGTTGCATATGCCTGTCCACAAAACCGCCACGCGTTGGCGTGAATATTTCCGTATTACGGTGAATGTCTCTGCGCGCACGTTGCGCCGCCGCAAAGCGGTTATACTCATCACCATGGTGGTTTTGCAAATACCACATGCGGAAAATTAACCCCACAATGCAAAGCGTCAAAAAAACACCCATAGCAAGAGTACGCCTTTGTCGGCGAAGTGCGTTTGGAATATTACGCACAGGACGCGGCTGTTTTTGCTGACGTGGGCGATTTTGTTCTCGTCTGTTGGGTTTGGGTCTGCGTTCACTTGGCCTACGCTCGCTTGGTCTTCTTTGTCTGTTCATAAGTACAATCCCCCTAACTTATCCTCCAAAAATCTGGTTAATTAACCCAGATAAAAGCCGAATGCTATCATGCCAAAAATAATTATATTGTGGAAGTGCGGTGTCGTCCGTATTAAGAACAACGCCGCCCTGTCGTGGCACAGAGATGTTGATAATTTGCGACTGGTCGGGAAGCGACATGCCTAGTCTATAGCGGGCTATTCGCTCTATTTCGTCCCATGTGTAATGCTCTTGAAGCCGCGCCGCCGCCACTACATTTGCGGCTTGATAATACCGCAAAGTGGCTTCTGCACGGGAAACGTCGTTTTGAGTATTGGCAACTCGCGCCTGCGTTGCCGCCGAACCAATCCCACCAAATAAAATAATCAAAAACGTAGCCGCAAGTTTTTTCCACGGAAAATTTTTAAGAGCCGTCCTGTATACGATAAAAACCGTGTCTTTTGATTCTAATTTTATCGGGGCGCGTGGGTCTATTTGAATCACTTGCCCTGTTGGTTTTTTCAGTGGTTTTGGTCTAGGTGGACGCGTTTTTTCGCGTTCGGTTAGGCTTGGTACTTGCCTTGCGCGTTTTTCGCGTTGTGGCTTTTTTCTTCTGAACATGGGGGCATCATCCTTTCGGCGATACGAAGTTTCGCGCTGCTTGCGCGACGGTTGTTGGAAAGTTCTTCGGGTGATGGGGTACGTGGTTTGCGCGTAATCACACGAAGCGAAGGCGTTTTTCCGCATACACAATACGGAATATCCCTAGGGCATTTGCAAGGTGAAGCCAAAGATGCAAAAGTCGTTTTGACAATTCTATCTTCCAGCGAATGAAATGTAATTACCGCAACTCGCCCATTTTCGGAAAGAAGCTGAACCGCGTCGCGCAGCACCGCACCCAGCGGTGAAAGCTCATCATTAACGGCGATTCTTAACGCTTGAAAAGTTCTCATTGCGGGGTGATGGGGTGACTTGTCCCGCTTTCTTACGCGTGGTTGTGCGGCTTCTGCGATTTCCGCAAGCCGTAAAGTAGTTTCAATTGGTTCGCGAACTCTTGCCGCGCAAATGGCGCGTGCTATTTGGCGCGAATGACGTTCTTCTCCGTAGTCGAAAAGAATTTTTGTTATTTCTTCTAAGCTGTATGTGTTTACGATTTCCTTTGCGGTTAGTGCTGTGCTGTTGTCCATTCGCATGTCCAATGGGCCGTCAAAGCGGAAGGAAAATCCCCGTTCGGGGGTGTCTATCTGATGCGAGGAAATTCCCAAGTCCAGTAAAATTCCGTCTATGCTTGTGATTTCTAGCTTGTCCATTATTTCGCGGAAGTCGTGAAAATTTCCGCGAACAGGGGTAAAATTTTTTGAAGTTATTCGACTGGAAGCGGCAGAGATTGCGTTTTCGTCGCGGTCAATTCCGATTAATCGTCCTGTTGTTAGACGTTCGTTGATTAATGCAGAATGCCCTCCGCCGCCTAGTGTTCCGTCTACATAAATGCCGTCTGGTTTGATGTTAAGCGCGTTAATCGCTTCTTGCGGCATTACTGAAATATGCTCGAATGTCATGTTTATTCGTCGCTAGTCAAGCCTAAGCCCAACCAATCTCCCATTTGAGGAGGTGGCGTTGGGGTTGGAGGCGGTGTTGGAATTGGTGTGGGCGTTGGCGAAGGGAATGGGAAGTCCACACCAGGGATTCCGTGCGGGGTTGGAGTGGGTACTGGGTTGTAATACCATGGTGGCGTAGGCGTTGGGGAAACTCGTGGAACCCATTGGTTTGTAATGGGGTCAAAGTCCCAGTCGTTTACGTTCCAATCGTTTACATTGCCGTCCCAAATGTTGGTTGCTACGCAGTAATTGCAGTACAGCCCCTCGCGCACGGCAAGTGGAAATTCGTGGCGGCGGTCTTGAACTCGCGCTTCAACATCGTCAATTGGAACGTCACGCACTATGCCTACTCGCGTTACCACGGCCCAGTATGGGCAGTTATCGGTGGCAAGTCTGTTTGATTCTGTGCAATACGTGAAACGCTGATGAACATGGCAGTGTGCGGCGGGAGCCATTCCTGGCGCGAAAATTTCGCCAAGCGAACGGCTTCCACGAGGGTCTGCCAGACAAAGTTCGGTAGGCGTAAGTCCCGAATCACGGCAAGCCGATGCCGAAACAATCCCAGCTGGTCGCTCAAACGAACGCGCAGGTAAATCTTGGTGAATCTCTTGCATTATAACGCGCCATAGTGGCGTATGAAATTCGTTACTGCGTCTGTGCATAGGTTGCTCGTTGTCATTGCCCATCCATATTGCCGCTGTAAAATACGGTGTGTACCCAGCAAAACCAAGGTCGCGGTTACGTTGGGAAGTTCCTGTTTTTCCAGCGATTGGAATACGTCCACGCAAACCACTATCTGTCCAGTTTGCGCGTCCTCCTGTGCTACCAGCGCGTCCCATTGTATCGCGCATGGAACTTGTCAAAAGATAAGCCGTAGTAGCGCGCATAGCGCGTTGTGGGTTGTGCGGATTATACAACAAAATATTGCCCTCATGGTCAAGCACTTGTGTGTACAACACAGGTCTGTTGAACTCGCCAAGGTTGGCTACTGCGGCGTATGCGCCCGCAAGTTCAATCAAGTGAGTTCCACGAGAAATACCACCAAGAACAATAGCAGGCCCGTCGTGCTGGGATATTGTACTGATTCCTATTTGCTCCAAGAATCTAACCATCATGGGCATTCCCGCGTCAACTGCGGCGATTGCGGAAGCAACATTTTGTGAACGATAAATTGCGCGTCTTGCGGTGGTAAGCCCTTCATACGGATAAGGGGAGGTATACCAATTGCTTGGCGACCAACCACGTCCACCAGGATTCCCGTAGTGGAACGGAACGTCATCAATTACGGTAGATGGTTGCATCAAGCCCATATCAAACATAGGCCCAAATGGAACAAGTGGCTTCATTTGGCTACCAGGCGAACGTGTTGCCTGTGTGGCTCGGTTAAACGCACGGTTGCCCTGTTTTTCTCCGCGGATTCCGCGGATTGCAAGCACATGCCCCGTGTGATGGTCTATTAGAACAAACGCGCCTTGCGGTTGTTCCAGTTTGAATGTGCGTTCGTCTATGCGTTCGTCAGTGTCCCGCTGGTATGTTGCGCGAACTTCCTCTACAAAAGCTTCTGCGGCTTCGAGAGTTGGAACTCCCTCACGGCGGCGGCGGTAGTGACGTGGCATTTGCGTGATGGTACAGCGCAAAGTCATGTAATGCGTAACTTCAATGGAAAAGCCCAGCCCAGGCCCAGGCCAAAGCGAACTATCCAAGAAAGCGCGGTCTACTATGGCTTGTTTTTCCAAATCTTGTGTAGAGTAAATGCGGATTCCTTGGGTGAAAATAATATGGTTGGCTTGTGCCGCTGTCATGTGATTCTGGCGGATAAGGTCTTCGCGAACTTGGTCAAGAAGCGCGTCCGTGAAGCAGTCGAAATCCGACATTAGCGGGCGTGTTCCGCCGCCGTCTGTACGGAAAATTGTATCGTATACTGTTCCAATCATAACGGGTTCTCCGTCTTCGTCGTATAGCGGAGTGCCCGTTGCGGGGTCTATAAACTGACGCTGTTCGGATGCTTCTGCAAATTCTGCGTCGGTGATAAATCCTAGCCTGTGCATGTTACGAAGCACTAGCTGTGTGCGTTCCCAGTTGTTGCGTGGGCGAATATCTGGCGGGAAACGCGACGGATTTTGTGTAATAGCCGCAATTGTTGCGGCTTGCACCATGGTCAGTTCTGAAACGTCTACACCATAATAAAACCATGCCGCCGCTTGTACGCCGTAGTTCTGCCGTCCAAGGTTGATTATGTTTAGGTATGATTGAATTATAAAATTTTTCGCTTCTTGATGCGGGTCTTCGTAGCCAAGACGTTCAAATTCTTCTATTAAATGTCTCTCGAAGTTTACTGCAAGATGCTGTTCTTGTAGCTTCGTGATAAAGTTATTGTCCCATACGCCCAACATGTTTTTTACAAGCTGTTGCGTGATTGTACTTGCACCTTGCGTTGGCTGGTCTGTCATAGCGATTACGTACATTGCGCGTACCATTCCGCGTGGGTCAACGCCGTTATGTTCAAAGAAGCGTTCGTCTTCGATTGCCACAAATGCGTAGATTAGATGCTGCGGCATTTGTGAAAGATACACGAACTCATGGTTATGCCCAGCGTGCAAACGCTCGCGTTCTTCGCCAGTTTGCGCGCATACTATGAAGGAACTCAAATATACCCCAAACGCGCCGCCTTCGCCCTCGGTAGCAGATAACGAACCCAAGCCGCTTATGTCTAAGTTGGGCGAGCCGTCCAAAATTCCTTCGTATACACCTATAAATGTGCCTATCCCTGCCACTATTCCTACCATTACCACGGCAAGGGTCACGCGTAATATTAAAAGTCCAATTTTATTGCGCATTCGTGTTGCATGTGGATTTTGCAGACGTTTGCGCTTCTTGTTTCCTAATTGTGAATAATCCATTCATTTCACCTCGTATTAGTATTGTATCATATCTTGGAAAAAAACTCACCCTTTATAATTTTTTGAACCTTGCTCGTATGCGCGTATTATTTTCGCGCTATCTGTGGGCATTGTCACCTTGGGTTTAAGTCCTGATGTTGGTGAAGTTGGAATTTCCGTGCTTCGTCGCTCGTCTAATAGACGGTTGTTTTCTTCTTCCGCCACTCGAATTTTTACGTCTAAGTCCATCACGCGCCGTATATGCTCTTGCAGAACTTGCACCTGCGGTTTGTACATATCTTGCTTCGCGTCAAGCTCTGCCCCGATGTCTTTGAGCATTTTTTCAAACATATCGTCGCAGTCTTTTACTATTTGGATTGCCGCTTGCTTTTCTTCGTTCATTCCAAAAATCATACTGCGCACACCGTCCAGTGGTAATTCGCTTTCTATTACCGTTCGCTGGTTTTCGGTTATGCTTAATACTTCCGTAAGCGCGTTCGCTTTCTTCTTTAGCCCGTCAAGCATTATATTCAAATGCGTTGCCATTGTGTCCGTTGCCATATTTCCCCTCCTATATAGCAAACACGCTCTCAATCCGTGAATGCTGTCGTGACAAAACCGCCCGAAAACGCTCATTTCGCGTTTTCAAGTGCCGCTCGGCATTCACGGTTTCGAGGTGCGTTTGCTATATCTTAATTATGCCCATTTTTTCGTCTAGTGCAATACAAAAATTATAACGGATTTTATTTAATCACGTAAACATGTTTTATCTTGTTTCTTGTTAAGATATAATTGAGCTACGTAAGGGAGGAGAATTGCTGACATGGTAATTGCACAAGCTGAACGAACCGACTTGAAAGAAATACTTGCATTGCAATATTTAGCATATCAAAGCGAAGCTAAACTTTTAAACAACTTTGATATTCCACCGTTAAAACAAACTTTTTACGAAATAGAGCAGGAATACAACCGAGGAATAATACTGAAAGCAACAGAAGAAAAAATAATTGGTTCGGTGCGTGTTTATATAGAAGATAATACGGCTTATATAGGCAAATTGATTGTTCATCCTGAAAAACAAAGCCAAGGCATAGGAACAAAATTGATGAAGGCAATCGAGCATGAATGCATAGCTGAAAGATACGAAATATTTACAAGCGATAAAAGTATCAGAACGATACGGCTTTATGAACATCTTGGCTATGTAAGATTTAAAGAGCAAAAAATTACTGACAAACTTAACTTGGTATTTTTGGAAAAGCGCATTGGATTGACATGAAGCAAGCCAAACATACGAATTAAACAACGACAAGGAGATATGTGATGTGATAGCGCAATGAAACTAGACCGAATGCTGGGAATACTCAACAACCTACTTCAAAACGACCGAGTAACCGCCCCATACTTGGCGGAAAAATTTGAAGTCAACCGTCGAACTATCGGCAGGGATATAGATGCCCTTTGCCAAGCGGGAATCCCTATCGTAACGCATCAAGGCACAGGTGGCGGTATTTCCATTGCGGAAGGATTTAAACTGGATAAAAGCATTTTGACCGCCGACGAGCTATCTGGAATTATCGCCGCAATCAAGGGAATTGGAAGCGTATCAGAGCAATCGCAAATAGAGCGTGTGTTGGACAAATTGGGTGCGAACGCCAATGCAGTTGTATCCATGCACGAGCCGATAGTCATTGACCTCGCTTCTTATTACAAAGGGCAGTTGACTGAAAAAATTGAAATCATCAAGCGCGCTATACTTACGGGGTTGCTGATTGAATTTGATTACTACTACGGCAAGGGTGAAAGCCGCCGTAAAATTGAGCCATATATCGTTATTTTCCAATGGACATCATGGTATGTGTTTGGTTTCTGCTTAGAACGGCAAGACTGGAGAATGTTTAAGCTAAACAGACTTTGGAATTTGCGCCAAACAGATGAACCGTTTACCATGCGTGACATACCACCCGAAAAGCGTGATTTCAACAGTCATTTAACTGATGACATAAAACTCGTCGCGCTTTTTGATAAGTCTGCCAAGTACCAACTAATCGAAGCATTCGGGCTTGATAGCTTCCATGAAGATGACGAGGGGCTGCATTTTGAGTTTGGATATTCTAATCGGAATTACATGATGGGTTGGCTTCTTAGTTTTGGCGATAAAGTCAAGGTGCTACAGCCGCCCGACATTGCAGATGAAATTCAAGCTATAGCAAAAAATATTTTGTCCCGCTATTCGTAACACGACATACAGTTGTCGAGTTGTATTAGGTATAATTAATTAAAATTGCAAAGGAGCATGAAAATGAATGAACAGGCAATTGCAAAAGCAGGCGAAATAATCGCCGCAAAAACAGATTATGTAGGTGGCGGCATGGAAGGTTATGCGGTTTTATCTCTCATAGATGAAAACGGCTATCCTAGCGCGTCTGCATTAACCATTGCAAAAGCAGACGGCATAAACTGGCTAACCTTCGCTTCCAGTCCAGACAGCAACAAGGCGAAAAGAATCGCCAAATGCAATAAAGCCAGCGTATGCATCGCAAGCCCCAACTACAACATAACCCTTGTAGGCACAATTGAAGAAGTGACCCATCCAGACTGCAAAAAAGCCTCTTGGTGCGACGTAATGAATGATGGTTCGCATTGGAAAGGCTTTGACGACCCAAATTACTACGTCATGCGTTTCAATACAGAGCGGTATAGCATTTTCATTTTAGACGGTGATGAAGAGTTGGGAGCAGTTGGAACAAAATAAACATGAATGTTGCTGGCAAATCGGAGTCCCTGTTTTCTGTATCGTGTTCCCACAAAATAAGCCCATTCAACTACCGAAAAATGTAGTTGAATGGGCTTATGCAAATACTATACGGAAGTGCGAAAACATTAACCTCCTCTGTCGCTCAAGTCTGCGTAAAAGCCCGCAGACTTAGCTCGTCGTCGGTAAATGTTTTCAGCATTCCGTATAGGTCTGAATCCAAACTCTCATGCCGCCGCTTTCGCGGTTGCCCCATGTGAAGTATGGGACTGCGCGAATGGTTACGTCTTCGCTTTCGGGAGGGGTTGTGCTGTATAGTTTGTCGTTGGAT
>WQVV01000012.1 GCA_009785665.1 Defluviitaleaceae bacterium | reverse complement strand
GATGGAGCAATGAGAGAGCCGTATACATTGAAAGGTGTAAGTACGGTTCAAGGAGAGGTCTGTGCAAACCTGTTACCCAAAGTAATAAGGCGGCACTTTCCTACTCCACTTTTGAAAGAAAGTTTTAGCCTATTCAAAGGCGGCTCATTATCTTTTTTGGACGAGGAATTATTAGGCGAAGTCACGGATATTCTAAGCGCAGAGATAACGGAAACTTCAACAAAAAAAGCCTACGCTGATAACGCTTTTAAGCTATCCACCAACATAGGCGTTCATTCAGAATGGGAAGCGCATATCAGCGAGGACGATATGTTACGTTTTGGCTCGTATAATTTCGACCTCTCTCGAATGCATAAAATTCCTTTCACTACGGTGATAATCACAACTAAGAAGCCAGCTATTACAAGTTACAAAAACCCGTCCATATTATTTACGCCAAAGATAATAAATCTTAAAGAACGAGACGCAGATAAACTACTGACAGAGATTGAACAGAAATTGTCAGAAGGAGAGCATGATAGCATTAACGAATTAGCCCTAATATATTTGCCGCTATACGGAAGCAAAAGCGGAAAAACCACAGTTGAATTATTAGACACCGCGATAAAACTCACTCCAAGGGTGGCAAAAGATGACATAAAGAAACGACGAAAACTGCAAGACCTTATTATCTTACTCGCAAGTTCATTTGTAAGCGATGAAGAACGAAATAAAATCTGGGAGGCTAACATGCGCATTTTGGAAGATAACCCTGCCGTTATATGGCTAAAAGATAGGGGTAGAGATGAAGGCAGAATTGAAATAGCCATAAACATGATTCATGACGGGGATGATGTCCATAAAATATCAAGAATCACTGGGCTTGAATCAAGCCGAATATTTGAATTGAAAAATGAATTGCAAACCAGTGGGTGAAAATTAATAATCATCGTGCATTTTGACTATACCCGACTGGTAATAGGAGTTGAAATTAGTGTCAAACCTTAATGCGAACGACCCAAATCTTATCATGTCTCCACTGGCAGACCCTGTAACAAGTGCTATATTTGCAAATGTGGAAACAGCAGGCGAAGCCGCAGGAAGCATTATTCGTGCAACACTCAAGGCAAGTGGTGACAATGAACTTCTGGGAAAGATTGTCGAGGTTACGCCACAACGGACGCATACTTCCCCAAAAGAGCGCGGGTGTCGGGTAGACGTTGATACAAAATCTGATGCAAACGAAAATGTGATTTTTGAAATCCAATTAAACCCCGATATGCACATAATAACTCGTGACTTATTTTCTGCCGCCCACATATTTACTAAAACTTCCACAAGGGGAGATACTTCGGCGCAAATGGCACTTAAAATGCCAAGGGTTATATACATCAATATTTTGGGATATAACATTCGTGAGGATAATTCTGCATTAGTGCAACCATTCAAAATTATGTACACAAATCCGCCAAGCCGAGTAGCTGTTCATCATTTCAGCGGCTACAACATTCAGCTTCCACGGATTCTGGAAATGCCCCCTAACTTTGAAGACAGCTTATATTGTTGGTGTTACACTCTGTACACAGCACATCTTAAAGGTATAACAATACAGGAGGTGTTAGCCGTGCAACCTGCATTACAAACATATTCGGAACAAGATATGGGCTTCAGCCAATTTTGCGACCGCTACAACCAAGTTTGCGCCGACCCTGCAACCCGTGATGAGTACGTCCGTTGGACAATTGACCAAATGCGGCAAGAAGGAGAACGAGCATGGATAAGGCAAGAAGCTATAACAGAAGGCAGAATTGAAATAGCCATAAACATGATTCATGACGGAGATGATGTCCATAAAATATCAAGAATCACTGGACTTGAATCAAGCCGAATATTTGAGTTGAAAAACGAATTGAAGGCCAGTGGTTAAGTATTTGAATTTTAATAAAGACATAATTCAAACAAATCCTCCGTCACATTTGCTGGAGGATTTTTGTATTTTTAGAGAACGGGCATCACAGAAAAAGGGCATATGTTCTTATAAAATTTGTGCTGACCTAAATCAAGTTGAAGCGAAACTTTACAAAATTAATACGTGTTATAATTTGACATATTTTTGGTCGAATTGTATAGTTAAGTAATTCTTAAATTTGGAGGGATATACATGTTGAAAAAATTAGTTTTCGTGTTGTTAATCGCGGCTTGTTTGGCATTGGTCGCTTGTGGTGGTGATTCTGGTGGTGGCGGTATTGGAATCGGAAGAAGCACACAAACCTTTGACGTTTTATCGCATTTAAGCGTAGATTTCAGCGGAGTAGATGGTAGTGGCAACGCCACGGTTACGGTCAACGACCAAAACGCAATGGAAGTTGCAATGATGGAAGCCGCAGGATTCACTATGACAGGTACGCTTGCTGATGCGGCGCACCTCGCAGATTTCTTAATACTTGCAAATGCGATAGGCTGGGAGGTCTATCCAAACGCCAACCTTTCCAACGGCGATAGAGTTACAATAACGCTGAATATCGACCAAGATGTTTGTAAGCGTCAAATAGAGGCGCGTCTGTACAGAGGCCGACGAGAAGCGTATACGCTTCTCGTCGGCCTCTGTACAGACGCGACTCTATTTGACGCTTACTTTACATATGACATCCTTAATTTTACAATATCGAAGGTATATAGTCTCATCGCTATGTACTTTCGTCATTTGGCGAATGATTTCCGTCTAATCGGATTAGTAGCCCGCTTGGACAAGTTTTGGTATTAGATGAGTAATGTTTATCAGTTTGCATTATTTTAGCTTTACCTTTAAGTCGAGTTAAAAGCTTATTGTCTTCTAAATTGAGTAGTCGTTCTATTCTTTTGTGTCAAAATTAATCATTTTTTCATTTGTTATTTCAGCACCATAATCATCACGCGTATTACGTTTTTGCATTCGTTCAATTCTTAAAAGATGCAGATAATGTTTTAAACGCGATCCTTCTTCCTCTGAAAAATCTTCAACAGAAATAAGGCTTTGCATTATCTCTTCTGATGCTTTTCTTAATATTATTATCAGGTTCTTTTTCTTCCAAGTAAACAGGCATAAACGCATCAGAATTTCCTAGAAGATAATCCGTAGTAACGTTAAAGTAGTTGGTCATACTCATAATTATTTTATTATCGGGTTCTCTTTTTCCAAGTTCATAATTATTGTAAACTTGACGGCTAACGCCTAATGCTTCAGCAACCATAGATTGCGAAAGTTTTTTCATTTCTCGTAAATTTTTCAGACGACCTTTAAGCATTAAAAACATCTCCTGCGACCATATTAACAACGCAATATCAATGCTTCAAGAATAGCAACAAATAGGTTACGCATGGAAAAAAATATTTACGCTGTGTCAACCATATGATTGCATTGCCAACTTTTTGCTGACGAGTTGAATTTGTTTATGGTATCTTTTACATAACCATTACGTCGAATTTTTTTACCTAATGGACAATTATAATTCACCACACTGATGAGCATGAATTATTCGATAGTGGTTGAGATTGAATAGTTTTCATCGACTTCCATAGTGTGATTTTGTTCTTTGGCAAACACCATCAAGATTAGTGCCCATCGGTGAAACGCTAGTGTCGAAGGGCTGTCAAAATCCGCGTCGGGAATTGCCCAAGATTTTGATATGGCGGATGGTCATATGCAATATCCCAAAAACACAATCGTGACTGTGCCTTAAAAAGGAAAGCTACGGAAATGTGCCGCCAAGACCGCGAAGCAAAAGTAGCGCGAGCGACAACACACAATTTCCAAACGGGGCTATTGGTAAGCCCTGTGCCACGACTGCAGTCAGTAAAATGATACTTCCGCCTTGAACGCCTCACCGCATTGGGCGGCTCGCTATAAGCATGGGGAGAGCTGGCGAATCACGCCCTGTACTTACAATACAGGCTTGGTTGGCTTGTTATGACGCTTTTAACCAAAAGCGATTTGGGGTATTCCCGTCGTCGGGGTGCAAATACGACAAATGTTTAGGGTGAATTGGTAGAAGTTATGGTGGTTCAACCCCTCCACGCCCAATTGTAACCGCAATCAACCACAAACAGCAATAAAATGTTTTAGTACTTTCTATCTTGCTGTATTAAATCCGCAACTCAATCAAAAATCATATAAACGGAGGAATAACATGGAAAAATATAATTCACGCACTATAGACGAATTAGGCAGATTTATTCTGCCCAACGAATTAAGAAAAATGCAAGGCTTCGGAGCAGGGGACAAAATTGCCCTAACACTTGCAGATACAATAGTCGTGCTACATCGTCCAGACAGCAATCCCAATTGCACCATCTGCAAAATTGACGAGTTAGGCATGGTCGAACTACCCCATGAATTAAGGCAAAAATTAGGCTGGAAAACAAAAGACCAAATTGCCCTATACTACACTGACAATATACTCATATTGAAATCGGCAGGAAATGGATGATGAACATGATATAAGCAATCCGAGACATTGTAGCAATCCATTTTATTCTAATCGCGAAGTTCTTGAGCATAGAATATTAGCAAAACATGTACAACTCAACTGGAGGTGCATCATGACATGCGAAATTGAAACGGCAACCAGTACACAGAAGAAAATCAATAAAATTACTTATGTTGTTTCTGCGATACATAAATTGGGAGCAACGGAAACACTAGACATTAAAGTAGACCGACTTATCAAACGGGAACTGGATTTACAGGAAAACTCTAAAAATCAACTTATGATGTTTCAACGCTCTCGACACAAACAGGACATGCAGGGTATAATATGAAAATACTCTACATGCTTGTCGGCTGTCGGAAAGGACTGAAAAATGGGCCGAGGAAGCAAGACTAATTTGATAATGGAGCAAAAAATAACTGCGCTGTATTGTCGCCTTAGCCAAGACGATGAAAAGGCAGGGGATTCAATGAGCATACAAAACCAAAAACTATATTTGGCAGATTATGCAGACAGGAATGGTCTTTTAAACCCGCGATTTTTCATTGATGATGGGTTCACAGGCGTTGACTTTGAGCGGCGCGAAGGTTTTCAAGAAATGCTTCGCGAAATAAACGCAGGAAATGTTGCAACTGTGGTTACGAAGGACTTATCGCGTCTTGGGCGAAACTATTTGCGAACAGGGGAACTGATTGAGATAATATTCCCCGAAAAAGGAGTTAGATACATTGCTATTAACGATAACGTGGACACCCTGCGCGACGACAATGCATTCACTCCACTGCAAAACTGGATAAACGAGTTCTACGCTCGTGACACTAGCAAAAAAATAAAAGCGACAAAGAAAGCCCAAGCGGAGCGTGGCGAGCGCGTTAATGGACACCCGCCACCATATGGTTTTAGGATTGACCCAGAAAATCGGCATCGCTTAATTATCGACCACGAAACGGCGCATATTGTCCAGCAAATTTTTACTATGTATGCGCAAGGCGCAAGAATCTGCCAAATACAAGCGTGGCTTGCCACCAACGAAGTTCTTGTACCCGCAGAGCTACATTATCAGCGTAACGAGAAGGTAAACTACAAGCGTCCACCTGAAGAATATATATACCGATGGTCAAGTGCTACACTTTATGGCATGTTGGCAAGAAAGGAATATATTGGACACACGGTTACAAACAAAACGACAAAAGTGTCTTATAAGTCAAAGAAGAAAATAAAAAATACCGAAGCAGAGCAATACATTTTTGAAAACACACACGAGCCAATCATTGATGAGGCTTTGTATGAGCAGGTACGAAAACGCCTAGGGCAAAAGCAAAGACCTGCGTGGAATGATGAATTGGATATATTTTCTGGTATTCTGTTTTGCGCGGACTGCGGAATGAAGCTCCATGTTATGCGAGGAGAAAAACTACCCAAAAGAAAACACGCATACAATTGCAGAAGCTACCGCAATCGTAAACGCGTAAGAAACGACATCTCATGCACGTCGCATTATATCCGCAAAGTCGTGCTGGAAGAACTGGTGTTGACCGATATTCAAAGAGTGTCCGTCTTTGCTGAAAATAAAAAAGCCGAATTTATCCAAAGGGCAACAGAGTACGGAAGCAAAGAAGCCACAAGGAGAAAATCAGCAAAGAGAAAGAAACTGGAATCAACTTTAGCACAATTAGACGAAATCGACAAGGTTTTTCGCAGGGTCTATAAGGACATGGTGATGAAGCGAATCTCTGAAGAATCATACAACGCTCTAACATCGGGGTTCGACAAAGAACGGCAAAGCCTTACTACCACAGCAAAGGAACTCCAACAAGAAGTTGAAAAGCATGAAATACGAAACACCAATGCTAAAAAATTTATAGACGTTGTAAAGAAATTCACGGACATTAAAGAGTTGACTTATGAACTCGTCCACGAATTTATCGACAAAATAATTGTTCATGAAGTTGACCGAGAAACTAACACGCGCTACATTGAGATTCATTATAATTTTGTAGGGCAGATAGATTCTGGCGACGAACCCACTACCAATGAATGTTACATGAAAAACGCACCTATCCCACGAAAGAGTATCGCTGTCTAAATCCAGCATTTGCAGAACTAGATTTCCCAATGGATATATTCGCACCACCACAACGCAAAGAATTTGCCGCTGGAATCAGCGAGAATATCAAAAGCAAGAAATGTATGGATATGCCGCAGTAATTTAAATAATAAAACCTTTGGGGGAGAACCTTTTCTGAAGAAAAGGTTCTCCCCCAAACCCCTCTCCAAAAACTTTAATTTTTGAGGCTTTACATAATTAGAGCGGTAAATAAATTTCGTAACTTGCGCTAAATTGAATTTTTTATTAGAATAGTGCAAATATGGAAAAAACAAGTGAAGGGGTTTGCTTATGACAAACAAGAAGATTCGGAAAGTGCTGTGCGCGAATAGGGGCGAGATTGCTATTCGCGTGTTTCGTGCTTGTAAAGACATGGGAGTAGGCACAGTGGCTATTTATGCAAAAGAGGATGCATATAATTTGCACCGTACAAAAGCAGATGCGTCTTATATGGTTGGCGAGAATCGCACGCCACTTGGGGCGTACTTGGACATAGATTCGATAATTCGATTGGCCAAGGCTAAGAATGTTGATGCAATTCACCCAGGGTATGGATTTTTGTCGGAGAATGCTAATTTTGCGCGTGCTTGCGAAGAGAATGATATTATTTTTATTGGGCCTCCGTCGCATGTTTTGTCGCAAATGGGAGACAAGCTAAACGCTAAGGAATTAGCGCAGAAAGTGAATGTCCCAACGATTCCAGGCACGAAGACTCCGCTTGAGGGCGTAGACGAAGCTATTAAGCTTGCGAATGAATACGGCTATCCGATTATTTTAAAAGCGGCGGCTGGTGGCGGCGGAAAAGGAATGCGCAAGGTTATGAATGATAACGAACTTGCAAGCGCGTTCCCGCTAGTGCAAAGTGAAGCGTTGAAGTCTTTTGGCAGTGGCGATATTTTTATGGAGAAATTCCTTGTAGAGCCTAAGCATATCGAGATTCAAATTTTGGCGGATAAACACGGGAATATTGTGCATTTGTATGAGCGTGACTGTTCTTTGCAACGTAGATACCAAAAGGTTGTAGAGATTGCGCCGTCTGTTTCTGTTGACAAGGGTGTTCTGCAAAAGATTTATGATGACGCTGTTAAAATCGCGAAGGCAGTTGATTATGTTAGCGCAGGTACGGTTGAGTTCCTTGTGGATAACACGGGCAAGCATTACTTTATTGAAATGAATCCGCGCATACAGGTTGAACATACCATTACGGAATACATCACGGGCGTGGATATTGTTCAGGCGCAGATTCTTATTGCAGATGGTTACAGCTTGCCAGACCCTATGATTGATATTCCGTCGCAGGAGTCTATTCAAGTGCGTGGGATTGCAATTCAAAGCCGCGTCACCACCGAAGACCCTGGCAATAATTTCTCGCCCGATATTGGAAAAATTACGGTTTATCGTTCTACTGGTGGGCATGGTGTGCGGCTTGACGCTGGCAACTGTTTCAGTGGCGCGGAAATTCTGCCGTACTATGACAGCTTGCTGGTTAAAGTTATTGCGTTTGGTCGGTCTTTTGATGCGGCAATCCGCCGTTCTCGTCGTGCTTTAAGCGAAATGCGGATTCAAGGCGTTAAAACAAATATCCAGTTCCTTAACAATATTCTCGACCATCCCAAATTTGCCGCTGGCGAATGCAATACCACCTTCATTGATGATACCCCGTCGCTGTACGAATTACCAGCCTCACGCGACCGCGACACGAAAATTCTTTCGTATATAAGCGAGATTGCTGTAAATGGCAAAAATAATAATGCCCCACGCACTCTTGAACCCGCGACTGTTCCAGAGGGTTTTGGCGAACCGAAGAATGGCCTAAAACAATTGCTGGACACAAAAGGCCCAGACGCGGTAAAAGAGTTCTGTTTAAGCAGCAAAAAACTGCTTCTTTCCGATACGACCTTACGCGACGGGCATCAATCTCTACTAGCTACCCGCGTGCGTACTAAGGACATGGCCGCCATTGCCGATTATATGGCGTATTCTCTGTCAGACGCTTTCGCGCTGGAAATGTGGGGCGGCGCGACCTTTGATGTGGCGTATCGTTTCTTGAACGAATCCCCATGGGAACGCCTTCGTATTCTTCGTGAAAAAATTCCTAATGTGTTGTTCCAAATGCTTCTGCGTGGCGCGAATGCCGTTGGGTACACCAGTTACCCAGACAATGTGATTCGTCAGTTCATCAAGGAAGCCGCTGATGGTGGTATTGATGTTTTCCGTGTATTCGATTCGCTTAACTGGATGCCAAACATGGAACTATCCATTGAGGAAGTTTTGAAACATAACAAAATTGTGGAAGGTTATATCTGCTACACAGGCGATATTTCCGACCCCGCACGGGATAAATACAACTTGAACTACTATGTAAAAATGGCGAAAGAACTTGAACGCAGAGGCGTTCATATTCTGGGAATCAAAGACATGTCGGGCTTGCTAAAACCTTACGCCGCACAAAAATTGGTTGCCACGTTAAAGGAAGAAGTGGGATTGCCAATTCACCTACACACCCACGACACCAGCGGAAACGGCGTTGCAACCCTGCTAAAAGCCGCCGAAGCAGGCGTGGATATTGTTGACGTTGCAATTTCGTCTATGTCATCGCTGACGAGCCAGCCTTCTATGAACTCTGTAGTCACTGCTCTAGCAGGTCACGAACGCGACACGGGCATAGACGACCAAAAACTAATCCCCATAGCCGAATACTGGGAACAAGCGCGGAAATTCTACGCACCATTCGAGGAAGGGTTAATCTCCCCAACCACCGACATCTACCGCTACGAAATGCCTGGTGGACAATACACAAACCTACGCGCCCAAGTAGACAGCATAGGTCTGGCGCGTAACTGGAAAGAAGTCAAGGAAAACTACAAAAACGTAAACGACATGCTAGGCGATATAGTAAAAGTAACGCCTTCGTCCAAAATGGTTGGCGACTTCGCAATCTTCATGACGCAAAACCACCTAACTCCCGAAAACATTGTGGAAAAGGCGCAAAACCTAGCATTCCCCGATTCCGTTGTAAGTTACTTCTCTGGCATGATGGGTCAACCACAAGGCGGCTTCCCCAAAGAATTACAAGACATTGTACTAAAAGGTCAACAGCCGATAACCTGCCGTCCAGGCGAACATCTAGCCCCATTAGACTTCGACGAGATGAAAGAAAAAATGAAGGAGTTCTGCCCAGACCCAACAATGCAAGATATAGTTTCCTACTGCCTATACCCCAAAGTGGTAAAAGATTTCTACAACCACAGAAAAGAAAACTCCGACTTGTCAATTCTAAGCACTCCAGTTTTCTTTGGCGGTCTAAAGCCAGGCGAATACACCGAAGTTGAAATCGAAGACGGTAAAACCCTACTAATCCGCCTAGTGTTAATAGGCGAACCCGACGAAGACAACAACCGCCGTGTAGTATTCGAGCTAAACGGTTTCCGTCGCGAAATCTCCATCACCGACAAAACCAAAGCCAAAGGCACTGCAAAAACCCCACCAGCCCTAACCGCCGACCCCGCCAATCCAAAAGAAATAGGCGCGTCGCTACCAGGCATGGTGTCAAAATTAATGGTAGCCCAAGGCGACACCGTAAAAGAAAACGACCCCGTAGCAGTAATCGAAGCAATGAAGATGGAAACCATAATAGTAAGCAAATGCGCAGGAACAGTAGGACAAATTAACGTAACCGAAAGCCAACCCGTAAAGGCTGGAGAATTGTTAATGCGGATTGAATAAGGGAAAAAAAAGGAGCTGTAGCAAAACAACAGCGGAAAAAAAACGAGAGAGGCGTGAGCCAACTCTCGTTTTTTGCTAGACTTGTCTGGCAACCGTAAGATTTGAGCGGCAAAGCCGCATTTCACCGATTACATGCATTGGCAAGCTACGCATATGTCACGAAGCCAGTTACAGTTTTCTTAAACAAGAAAAAAACGCCTTTACAATAAGACGTTTTTTTCTGTTTAGGTCTAACGACCCAGAAGGGACTCGAACCCTCGACCTCCGGCGTGACAGGCCGGCGCTCTAACCAACTGAGCTACTGGGCCAGGAAGATTGCGAGAAGAACGAGGATGACTTCCCGCAAAGGGGGGATAGGAAGGCATGAATCTTCCCACGTAAGATATATTATACTCAGATTTCAGAAAATGTCAAGCATTATTTTTCGCGCCCACGGAAATCAATTTTCAAATTATGAGAAAAGGGGAAACAAATTGGCAGGGTCAATTAGGCAATCAAGCATAATACCAAAAAGGGACATTTGTTCTTAAAGAGTTCTTCGCAACGGCGAAAATGACTGCGAACAATTTCACGGATAATATTTAAGTTTTGCTGGACGTCTTTATTCAAGACACGGCAAAAATCCTATCCAAAGTGAACATTAAGCATCCAATGCATGGTTTCTACAGACCACTCAAGCCTTGCATGTTTAAGCAAGTCATTTGCGGTTATCATCTTTCAAATGAATCCGCACCCCTTTTCTACGGAAGTGCGAAAACATTAACCTCCGCTGTCGCTCAAGTCTGCGTAAAATCCCGCAGACTTATACCAATCCCGATTAAATTCTTTACAGGATTTGCGAGGATTTTTGCGCAAGTGCAAGGAGGCAAAAACCGCACGTACCCAAAGGTACGTAAGGCTTTTTGCTGACGTGGCAATTGCGCAAAAAGACCGCAAAGGCTGTAAAGAATTTAATTGGGATTGGTATTAGCTCGTCGTCGGTAAATGTTTTCGGCATTCCGTATCGTTCATCGGGGTGCGGTTTATTCGCATGAGGTTCTGTTGTTTAAGAAAACGGTATATGGACACAATAATCCCCTAAGTTGAGACGTGTATAGCATTCGCTCATCTTAGGGGATTATTGATTTTATTACCTAGAGCATGTTCATGGCTTCGAGCCGTATGCGTTGCTTGCCAATGCATGTAATCGGCGAAGAGCGGCTGTGCCGCTGCCGCTACATGAAAATTTTCCGTGCAGCCTCAACTTGTTCAACTGTTGGGGGTTGGGTATCGTAGAGTTCGTATTTTAGCCCTAGGTCTTTCCATTTGTACTCGCCTTTTTTGTGGAAGGGGAGTACTTCTATTTTTTCGATATTGTTGTGTTGTTTTAGGAACGAAGCTAGTTTACTAATGTCGTCGAGGTCGTCGGATAGACCCGGAACTAGAACGTAACGAATCCATGTTGGAACTTTTAGGGCTTCGGCAACGGCTAGGGTTGACATGGTTTTGTCCATGCGTTGACCAGTTATTCTCATGAATTGTTTTGGGTTGTAGGTTTTGATGTCTAGCATCAGCAGGTCTACGTAGGGTAGAATTTCCTCCATGATGTCTTCTGTTGTGCAACCTACGGTGTCTATGGCTGTGTGAACGCCGTTTTCGCGGCAACCTTTTAGCAGTTCTAGTAGGAAATCTGGTTGGTCTACTGGTTCGCCGCCAGAGATTGTTATTCCGCCGTTTGAATGCTTATAGTACGACTTATACTTTATCACTTCGTCAAGGACTTCGGCTACAGTCATTTTGTTGCCGCGTTTTCTGAACCAAGTATCGGGATTATGGCAATACAAACAGCGCAGTGAACAGCCCGAGAAGAATACGACTGTGCGTATTCCAGGGCCGTCCACCATGCCACCTGTGTACATAGAGTGTACATATCCCGATTGTGCTTTATCGTATGCCACGGCTTATAGTTTCTCGTGGAAGGTTCTGTGGATTACTTCAAGTTGCTGTTCACGGGTCAACTTGATGAAGTTTACGGCGTAACCACTTACACGAATGGTAAGTTGTGGGTATTTTTCGGGTTTTTCCATAGCATCTAACAATGTCTCTTTGTCGAATACGTTGATGTTGATATGATGTCCGTTGTCGCCAAAGAATCCGTCCAGAAGATTCGCAAGATTATCTATGCGGATTTGAGCATCTTGACCCAACGCGTTTGGAATAACAGAGAACGTGTAGGAAATTCCGTCAAGCGAAGAAGCATAAGGAAGCTTCGCCACAGAAGACATAGAAGCCAACGCGCCCTTATTGTCGCGCCCATGCATTGGGTTCGCGCCGGGTGCGAATGGTTCGCCCGCTTTGCGTCCGTCTGGGGTTGAGCCTGTCGCTTTTCCGTAAACCACGTTTGAAGTGATTGTAAGAACAGACATTGTTGGCACAGCCTTGCGGTATGCGCGTTGTTTTTCTAGTTTTTTCATGAAATGTTTTACGATGTCGTTTGCGATTTTATCAACGCGTTCGTCGTTGTTGCCGAATGCGGGATAATCGCCTTCAATTGCGTAGTCAACTACTAAGCCGTTTTCGTTGCGAATTGTTTTAACTTTCGCGTATTTAATCGCGGAAAGTGAGTCTGCAACAACGGAAAGTCCTGCGATTCCGCAAGCATGTGTGCGCAGAATATCTTTGTCGTGCAACGCCATTTGTAGGCTTTCATAGTTGTACTTATCGTGCATGTAGTGAATGATATTAAGTGTGCTGATATAAAGCTGTGCAAGCCAATCAAGCACTTGGTCAAATTTGCGATAAACTTCATCATAGTCAAGATATTCGCTGGTGACAGGCGCAAATTCTGGTGCAACTTGGTCGCCGCTTTTCTCGTCCTTGCCGCCGTTGATTGCGTAGGTGAGAGCCTTTCCAAGGTTTGCGCGTGCGCCAAAGAACTGCATTTGTTTTCCGATACGCATTGCGGAAACGCAGCAGGCAATCGCGTAATCGTCGCCCCAGTAACTACGCATTAGGTCGTCGTTTTCGTATTGCAACGAGCTGGTTTCAATCGAAATTTTCGCGCAGTATTTTTTGAAGTTTTCGGGAAGCTGGTTGCTCCACAAAATTGTAATGTTTGGCTCTGGTGCTGGGCCCAAGGTTGTAAGGGTATGAATCATGCGATATGAATTTTTGGTAACAAGCGTGCGTCCGTCTTCGCTCATGCCGCCGATTGCTTCTGTTACCCATGTTGGGTCGCCAGAGAACAACGCATTGTATTCCGTGGTACGCAAGAAGCGGATTATACGCAGTTTCATTGCGAAATCGTCCATTAGCTCCTGCACTTGAGTTTCGTCGATTTTGCCGTTTTTCAAGTCGCGCTCAATATAGATGTCAAGGAATGTTGACACGCGTCCAAGTGAGGTTGCCGCGCCATCTTGTTGTTTCGCCGCCGCAAGGAACGCAAAGTATGTCCATTGAATGGCCTCTTGTGTGTTCGCCGCAGGTTTTGAAACATCACAACCATAACTTTTTGCCATTGCTTCAAGTTGCTTCAATGCGCGAATTTGCTCGCTAAGTTCTTCGCGAAGACCAATGCTTCTTTCTTCAAGCCATGGGAAGTTCTCTTGGCGAAGTTGGTCTTGTTTGTCTTCGATTAAAAACGCTGTGCCATACAATGCTAGACGGCGATAGTCGCCGATAATTCTTCCGCGTCCATAAGCATCAGGCAAACCTGTAATGATGCCAGATTTACGCGCCGCACGCATGTCATCTGTATACGCATCAAAAACGCCGTCGTTATGCGCTTTGCGGTGATGCGTGTAGATTTCTTCAACGGAGGGGTCGAGTTCATAACCATAGGCTTTTAACGCACTTTGAATCACGCGAATACCACCCTTGGGCATAATTCCGCGCTTCAAAGGTTTATCTGTTTGCAGACCCACGATTTTCTCAACGCTTTGATTAATGTAACCAGGCCCGTGAGACACCACACTAGACGGAACTTTTGTTTCCACGTCCAAGATGCCCTTAGCGTTTTCCTGCTTCACAAGCTCGCAGATTTCTGCCCACAAATTACTTGTGCGGTTGGTAGCACCAGCCAAAAAGTTATCGTCACCTTCATAAGGTGTCACGTTGCGCTGAATGAAATCACGCAAGTTGACTTCATCAACCCATGCTCCTTTTTCAAACCCATCCCATATTGATGAGTACGTTTCTGCAAAATTCATTTTAGCCACCTCTTTTACTTAGTATGCTTCTATGATAACCATTCTATCGCATTGGGAGGAAATAGTAAACACCCGTTATTATTCATTTTATTGGGAATATTTATGCGGCAAAGCCGCATTTCGCCGATGACATGCATGACAAGCTAACCCTAGGCAACAAGAAAAATTAAAAGAACCTGCGACCAATAATTTCGCGCCGCTATAGCTCAGCGAGAAATTATCGACCGCAGGTTCTTAATCTTTAAATTTCATCTAAAATCCAAACGTAAATATTTCTTCTTCCGAATTGCAATGCCTCTGCTATCGTGTACATATAGAGGTCTATTTTGTAACCCCTTATCGCGCCGCCTACGTCGGCGGCTATTGCGAAGCCGTAGCCTTCTACATATAACCTTGTGCCTAGAGGGATTACATTGCGGTCTACTGCTACTATTCCATGTTGCACTTGACGGCCAGATGCGGTTATTCCGAACCATGGGTCGTCGGGATGCTTGCCTGTGCAACAGAAATAGGCAGTGTAGGCAGTGGCTTCCATACGAACGCGACGGAAGTAGTGGAAATCGGGAGCGGTCACGTCTGTTAATGAGCCTAGCCAACCCGTGCCGATGTCGATGATTTCGTTGATTGGCTCGTAAATCACTTCTTCGCTTACTACTTCGCGGCTGTCTTCTTCGCCCGCAATGTAGGTGACTAGCGTTGTGATTGCCTTTCTGCCAGCCACACCATCATAACGAATATGCTCGCGACCTATACTTACTGCATTCGTATAATTGTTTATAGTCTCGTATGGTAAGTCGATGTATTCCACCTCGAAGCGCGACAGGAAGGTGTCAAATTCCAAAATATCACCGTCTGAAACTAACCCGTAAATATCATCACCGCGATAAATTAGGGCAATTTCTGTTTCCTGCTGAATCTGCCGCAAAACGTCAAACACGGTAGCTCGCGGCCGCACAACTCGATTTTGTAAAACACCGCCATCTTTTTGTACATAAAATTCAATTTGTCGTTCGATAGTAATGGTGATTCCGTCCCAGAGCATTGCGTCGGGGTGATAGTTCAGCCTGTCAAGCCTGTTGCGTTCAACCCCCGTCTCGTGGAAAAAGTCCCCTACCGTTGCCGCGCCCACGCGGAACTCGCGCATTTGACCTCCGTCGTACAACATAACATGCGTAAGTGCCGATTCTGCCGCGATAAAATTCATCATTCCCAAGGGGAACGCGATTACTGCGGCAACAGCAAGGAACATAACGAAAATCGCCTTGATACTTCTCATTAAATTTCTCCTTCCAAGTTGGTAAAGATTTTGTAATTGTTGCGAGCAAGATATTAACAGCATGTTAATAATTTCGCAATAAATTTCGCAAGCAAATACCAACAATTTCCAATAGCGTGTTGGATTTTGGAGAATTTAGGAGATTTTATTATTTTTGTTAATCGCGCTTATAACTGCTTTTAACGCGGAATCTGTGGTGCTTCTGCTGATTCCTGCACCGTAGAAAGTTTTGCCGTTGTGAATGATTCCCACGTATGTTATCGCTCGTGCTTTCGCGCCTTCTGTAGAATCTAGTGAATGCTGGCTGTAGTGTTCAATCTCAAAATTAAAACCGTAAGCATCTGATAATGCTTGACAGAAGGCATCAATAACGCCGTGCCCTTGTCCTCGGATTAACTTTTCCGCGCCGTCTGTCATCATTGTACAGGCGAGCGAACATGCATCAATATCCTGCGAAAAGTCTTGCTTTGACACAAATTTGTAAGGTGTTTCAATGTTGACATAGGTGGTTTTAAACAACTCGTAAATTTTTTCGGAGGAAATTTCTGTGGAATTTGCATCTGAAAACGCTGTGACAACTGGGCCAAAATCGCGTTGCATTGCCTTGGGCAGGTGAATGCCGTATTTTGTTTCCAAAATGTACGCCGCGCTACTGCTTCCAGATTGACTGTTCACACGAATAATTGGGTCGTAGCCGCGCCCAACGTCTGACGGGTCAATGGGTAGGTACGGGACTTCCCAAACACCATTAGTGCGGGGTTTTGACATTCCTTTGCGAATTGCATCTTGATGCGACCCCGAAAATGCAGTGTAAACCAACTCCCCTGCATATGGGTGACGCGGGTGAACAGGCAAGCATGTAGCCTTTTCGTATAACGCGATAGCTTCGTCGATATTGGAAAAGTCAAGCAACGGGTCAATCCCCTGCGAATATAAATTCATTGCAAGCGTTATCAAGTCGGCATTGCCTGTACGTTCGCCATTGCCGAAAAGAGTTCCTTCTACCCTATCTGCGCCTGCAAGCAAGCCTAATTCCGTTGCAGCCACGGCAGTTCCTCTATCATTATGCGCGTGAAGACTAACCGAAATTTTCTCGCGATTTTTCAGCCGTGCGCATACATATTCAATCATATCTGCATGAACATTCGGCGTAAACGATTCCACCGTAAACGGCAAATTAATAATCACGTTTCGTCCTTCCCAGCACGAAATCACTGCGTTGCAAACCTCCACAGCAAAATCTGGCTCGGTCTGGGAAAAACATTCGGGCGAATACTCAAAATTAAACTGCTCTCCACCTGTCGCGCTGTCTGCCAAATCTGCAAACATCTTCGCGCCATAAACCGCCAGCGCGATTGTTTCCTCACGAGAATTTCCAAAAACTACATCACGAAACAGCGGCGAAGTAGCATTATACAAATGCACTGTAGCCCGCTTAACCCCACGAAGAGCCTCAAATGTCCTGCGAATAACCGCATCACGCGACTGCGTAAGTACCTGAATTGTAACGTCGTCGGGAATCAAATTTTTCTCAATAAGTGTACGCACAAACAAAAACTCACTGTCCGACGCAAACGGAAACCCAACCTCAATCTCCTTAAACCCAATCTTTACAAGATACTCAAAAAACTGCAACTTCTGCTCCAAAGTAAGCGGAATCTTTAACGACTGATTACCGTCGCGTAAGTCCACACTACACCAAGCTGGCGCAACATTAAGCCGCTTACTAGGCCAAGTACGCTCCGAAAAGTCCATAATTCCCTGTGATTGGTATTTTGCAAAATTCATAACAAGTCTCCTTATTTTAGATTAAAAAAGCGGCACAGCCGCATTTCACCGACGACCTGCATTGGCAAGCTGCAACATACGTCTCGAAGCCGTGAACAGTTTCCTAGGCAATAAAAAACTGTGGGGGAAAACTTTTGTGAACAAAAGTTTCCCCCCACACCCCCCTTCACATTCCTTTCGCTTCGCATTAGGGAATATGACATCAAAAAACTTTTTCATTTGCGCCTAAACATGAGTAGAAATCTAAAAACTGACCACTCATACTTTTTCCTATAAAACAGTGCCATATCCGCCTCGTAACAACCCTGCAAGTTTGCACTATCTTCGCAGGGCGAATATGGCACTGTTTTGGCGGAAAAAGTATCAACTATAGCCGCAATAATAAAGTTTTGAGGAGAGGGGGCTTGGGGGAGAGGAACTTGTTCACAAGTTCCTCTCCCCCAAGGTCTTATCTCTTAATCTTTAAAATCTTTAAACTTCGTCAATCAACCCAAGTACGCGTGCTAACCTTATTACCGCCTCTAGTGAGTATATGCGGGTCGCGGGTGCTTGTGGACGGAAACTGTTGTCTGGGTAGCCTATCATTACGCCGTGGTTTGCAGCGGCTTGAATGTTGGGAACGTGGTATACGCTGAAATCGGCGAAGTCTGTGAATAGTCTTGATAGGGGTAGGTCGTTTTGTTGTGGTCTTACTGGTTCGCCGCGCATTACTGCCATACCTGTTATTGCGGCTACTTCTTCGCGAGTGATTATGCCGTTGGGGTTGAACTGCGCGCCTGAAACATAAGGCCCTAGTAATCCTGCGGCGAAAAGTCTGCTAACGCCGTCAAAGAATACGTTTGGTGGAAGTACGTCGGTGAAGCCAGATACGTTTGCTTCGGCGCGTGGGAGTTGTAGTGTTAGTGATAGCAATTGCGCGAACTCACCGCGAGTTATTGGCGTTTCTGGGTGAAGAAGTCCCATTGGAACGATAATTCCAGAGTACGCGGCGGTATAGGTTTGCATGAAGCCCCAATGTCTGGTGTAGATGTCTTCAAAGTGAACGCGATTGTGCATTACGCCTTGCGTTCCTGGAAAGATTGAGCTTGTTGTGATTTCGTTGGGGGAAAGGGTTCTGTAGGGGATAAACTCTAACCATGCGCGTTGGAACATAACACCTGCGGGGCGCAAATGCCCTGCGTTGCCCATAACTACGAAAGTCATATCCAGCGGTTGCGAGAACTCGTTGGCGGTTAGAATTACCGCGCCTGTTTGTGCGTCGATTAGTTCAACACGTAGGTCTACTAATGGGCTTAGTAGTTCGCCGTTTGGATATAGGTTTGCGAACATGCTTGTTAGTGCGGGGTCGTTGCTACGGTCGGTTATTGTGAAGCGTAGGTCTACTTGACTGTAGTCTAACCCGCGTTCAATTATTGTGGCTCTGCCGCCGAAAATTGAATCCAGAACTTCCGCAGGTACGCGTAGGCGCATCATTGGTGTCATAATTTCAAATGACGAACCAGGTCTAAGCCAGCTTAGATAATCCAGTACGTGTGTGCGAACTGTTAGCTCTGCAACTCCGTCGTGAACGGCGGGGGTAACACGCGCTCTGTCAATATCCCAGCGCAGATTATCCATGTTTACTGCAACGCCGCCTGTCATGAACATGAAATTTTCGTTGGGGTGAATTGGTGTCATTGGTGGCGTTGGCGGAGGCCCTACGGGGATATATGGCTCGTATGGTGTATCTTGCGCCGAGTCAATGATGTTCATTCTAACCGTTGGGTTTACGCCGCGATTCATCATGAATGTCAAATCCCATTCGCCTATTGGTAGACGCGCTAGGAAATCGGTGTAAATGGTGAATCTGTAGTTGTTGAATGGGTCGCGTGAGAACTCTCTGTTTTCGTGCAGGTTTGTTCCGCCGTAGCGAATATTACGCATTATCAAGTCACGATTTTGCAAAGTTACTGTGAAATCGCGGTGTTGCACCCCGTATGGGTTAAGGTCGAAAGTGATTGCATTTGGGAAAACTCCCGCGCTTGCCGTAACGCTTCTTACGGTAAGCCCTTGACGCACAACATGTGAATAACGTGTTGCGCCACGGATATTTCTTGCGGGAATCGTGTTTGGTACGTTAAGCACACGGCTTACTGTAGTGGATTGCGTTGGCGCACCTGTGATATTTATTGCAACTTGCGTGTTATTCAAACGCACTGGAGTTTCTGCTTGCAAACCTGGTGGCAAGTTTGATACCCAGAAATCAGACTCAAAGATGTTATCCACGAAAACGCCGTCTTGCAATGTGAACAAAATGCGTCCAGTAACAGGGCTGTCGATAAACAAATTTTCAAGCCCTTGCACAGTTACAAGAACAACTTGACTGCTAAAGGTAATTGTAAATTCTTGTGTGAAGTCAGTGCCATCAGCGCGACCGTCGGGGATTGTTGCGCGAAGGCGTACTACACCCACGCCTTGACCATCTGTTAGAATGGTTGCCGCGCTTAGTGTTTCAGTTCCGCCTACTAGACGAGCGGTTAGAGTTCCGCCGCCTTCTGGGGTAACACTTATTATTTCCCAGTTCACGCAATTAACATTTGGACGAATGCTCGCGGCTCTGGTTGGCAGAACTTCCGAAAGCTCGCGCAATGGGAATGGCTCGCCTATTTGCCAAACATTTTCTGTAAGAATGATGCTGGTAACAGCCGTTGGGATTGCTTCCCAGTTTGCCCTTACAACTACTGGCGCGTCTATCATTACAAAGGTTGCTTCGTCTATGCTGGTGTAATCTTGAATTGTTACGCCTTCGATTGTAGTAGTCCAGCCTACGAATCTTTGCCCTGCTGGGGGTGTTCCCGCGTCAAGTGAAATTGTTTGACCTACTGCGGCGGGGTTGGGTGTTGCTTCGTAACCAGTGCCGCCAGCAATAATTGTAATATCGTGCAAGGTTGCATCAACAGGCGGGATTTCCAATATTATTGTGAACTCCTCGCTAACATTTTGACGGGTTATGGTGACTACATACGTGCCTTCAAGTGGCGCAGTATTGGGCGCGGGGCGCGTTCCTTCTACTGTTATAACTCCTGTTGTCTCGTTGATTCTTAGCACAACACCATTAGGCAATACTGATACTGCGTTGTGGGTAATTGCACCCACGGCAGTGCCGCCTATGTCGGAGGTTGCAGTAATATTTGCTGCATTTAGCGTAACAGTATCGGGGTCAAATTCAAGTGATGGAGGTTCCATTGGCTCCATGTCCACAACGATTGTTAGTGTTTCGGAAACGCCTTGGCGGGTTATAGTTGTGATAACTGTAATCTCGCGATTAGCGGGTGCTGTATGCGGTGGAGGTGTTCCCCTAACTTCGATTGTGTTCGTATTTTGATTGGGGGTGATAAGAAGCCACGCAGGCAAAGTACGGTCGTGGGATAAGCTAAAGTTTCCGATAGCATCTCCGCCGACTGACACTGTTTGTATAAGATTTTCATTGGTGATATTAATTTCGTCTGGCGTAATATCCAATGAAGGAGGTGTAAGATTTACAGTAACATCAAGGTTTTCTGCTACACCTTCGCGAGTTATTTCAACATAGAAAGTTCCTACAATGTCTGGCTGACCAGGACTCGGACGAGTACCCGTAACAATTACAGTCGTACCGCTTGCAGTAGCTCTAACTCCATCAGGTAAATTTCCGCCAGTTACACGAACCGTACCTACAGCCGTACCCGATACCTGCACGCTTGCAGAAGGCGCGGCATCATTTATGGTAACGGAAGCTGGAGTAAAATTAATTTCGGGGCGTGGTTGCGGTGTAAGGTCTACGATAACTGTAAGAGTTTCGCGAACACCTTGACGAATTACATCTACTTGGAATGTCCCACTTTCGGCGGACTGACCATATGCTGGAATAGCGCGCCCGAAGGTAATTGAATTTCCGCCTGCTGGCGTAGTGGTACGAACTCCATGCGGAAGGTCAAGGGAAGCAGGGTCGGTGGTAATATTACCACTAGCTGTTCCAGTTACAGCAATTGTAACGGAAGGATTTGCATTATTTATGGTGATTGTAGTTGCAGAAAGGTCAAGCGTTGGTGGGGGTAGCGGCGAAAGATTTATGTCGATTTCAATATCTCTGGAAACTCCTTGGCGGGTGATTGTCATTGTGACAGTCTCAACAACACCAGCAACAACCAAATGCGAAGGCTGTCTACCAGTGAAAGTGATAACCCCCGTGGTCTGATTCACAAACGCGGTGACGTAAACAGGCAAAGCGGGACTGAAAACATGAGTAATTGGCCCTGTGGCGTTGCTAATCAGAGGGTTAGGGTCAATCGTGACTGAACCAACAAGATTAGCGTCATTTATTGTGACAACAGGGTTTGCAGGGTAAGGGTCGCCAACAAAACGAAGGTCTGGCGGGTCGTTGGGCGTAACATCTACATATATTGATAGCATTGTAGTAACGCCTTCACGCGTTACTGTTACGGAGTGAAAACCAATGAGTGGTGGCGCGAGTGTATCGTGCTGTGGTCGCACACTCCAGAGGTATATTCTTGAGTTTACTTGGCTAACATAAGCACCAACACCAAGGGGCAACGCGCCCAAGGTGATGTCACCTATAGCACCGCCTTCAACTTGAACAATTTGGCGGTTAGTAGGATTGATATGACCATCGTCTATCAGAACGAAATCGGTGGTGCTATTCGCGGGGTCTAGCTGATTGCCGCCATGATAAAGGTACACCGCTGGCGCGGAAAGGTCTACAGTTATGGGCAGTGGCTGAATATCCGTGCCTCTAGCTATCCACAAAAGGAAAGTGCCATTAATGGAAGCACCCAACAAAGTAGGCCGAACGCCTGTAACTGTTATAACATTGCCCGAGATTGATGCAGTCACACCCGTAGGTAAGGCAGTGTCATCTTCAATTGTAATAGTGCCTGTAGCCGTACCGCCCACTGTAGCTGTAGCAGTAAGATTGGCATTATCAATATAAACAGGTGTCGGATTAATGGTTAGACCTGGAAGCGTAAGGTCTATGACGATTTCCACAATTGAAACTAAGCCCGTATCATCATAGATAGGCAAGTTGATTGTAGTGTCCATACTTGCAGTTAATGCATTAGGATTACCCCTAACGGTTAATACACCAGCTACAAACTCCAACAACAGTACTCCACCTAGTAGGCTACTAGGCACAACAACTGTTCCTGTTACGGGTATTGTAACGGATTGCGGTGCAATGCCGTCAATTGTAAGGGCAAATGTTGACACCGCTGGCATAATACCCATATACATAGGCGCGATACCAGCAGGAAATGCCCACAATTCGCCGTTTTCATCTACGGCGGTGGTATAGTATGTTCCTTCGTATACGTCTGACCATTGCGGCGACGTATCTACATTAGCAAAGGCATACAGCGGTATTAGGCTTAAAGCTAATATTGCTGCAATGCAAACAGCTAAGATTCGGTTTTTTTTGTTCATAAAAAAACCCCCCAGTTATTAAATTTTTCTTGACTTGCAATGTTATTTTACATTAGAATCGTTCAAAATGAAATACAATCATTTGTTTTTGCGATATTTCCGCGATTAGTGTAAATCTCCACCCATGTAGTCACGATATGAAATTTAGCTTAATCAATCTCAACATTCATTTGACATTTCATGGAACATCTGTTAATGTACGAAAAGTTCCTCGTCCAAGCTTGGACGAAACTACATTTTTACTTCCAGCATTAGACTGGGTAGGAGGATTTGCTTCATGAAAACAGGCACAGTAAAGTGGTTCAATGCCGAAAAAGGGTACGGGTTTATCTCTATCCAAGGCGAAGATGATGTATTCGTACATTTCTCCGCAATTCAAACCGACGGTTTTAAAACCCTCGAAGAAGGTCAAGAAGTTCAGTTTGAAGTTGTTCAAGGCGCGAAAGGCCCACAAGCCGCTAACGTGGTTCGCATCTAGTCTTTGGTTTGGGTTTTAACAATCTGTCAATCCATACCAAAGTAATATATAGTAGTGTTGACAGTACCAAACGCTTTTGAAGCACAGTGAATCCGTCGCCCTTCTGCTTGCAGAAGGGCTTCTTTTTTGTAACACAGAAGATTGGATATTTTTTTCTATAAAACGGTGAAAGGCGGCTGTGCCGTATGCGTTTTTTTGTATTAGAGGGGCTGGACGGCAGCGGCAAAACCACGCAAGCGAAATTATTAGGCGAATGGTTTGACGCAAAAAGTTTACCATATGTAGTCACGCGACAGCCCAGTGATAATCAAGTAGGCAAACTTGCGCGAGCTGCAACGCAAGGTGCGTTTTCGCTGGAAAACGAAACACTCGCGTTACTTTTTGCGGCAGACCGTTTTCAACATTATCATGAAGAAATCGCACCCGCGTTAAGTCGCGGAAATTTTGTTGTGTGCGACAGATATTATTTTTCAAATTTGGCATATCAAGGCGAAGACCACGCCGCTATGGCGCGAATAATAGCATACAATCAGTCCATAATGACACCACCCTCACGCAAGCCAGATGCCGTAATTTTCCTAGACATTCCACCAGAAGAATGTTTAAGAAGAATCACCGAAACTCGCGAAGAAATCAGCATTTACGAAACAATGGATAGGCTGAAACTTCAACGCGAACGCTTTTTCACAGCCTTTGAGCTTTTGCGCGACAGCGAAAACATTATCATGGTCAAACCCGAAATTTTCGACGCAAGTCACGTATTTGAAACTATTGTGAATAAAATAAGCCCGCTTTGTTCAATATAAGATTATTAAATGAACGAGGCGGGTTTTTTATGACAAGTCTTTTAGCAAGAAGAACAAAAAGAACAAAAAGATTTTTCGCAAAGATTTTATTTCTTGCGGTGGGCGTTTTTATCGCGATTTTGGTAAGCGGTATAACGGTGTCGGCAATGCCCCTTTCACGAAAAATTATCGTGCTTGACGCAGGGCATGGTGGCTGGGACCCAGGCATGGTGCAGGGCAAAACCGAAGAAAAGCATATCAATTTAAGCATAGTACAAAAACTGCAAACCTTCCTAGAGCAAGGCGGTGCGACAGTAATAATCACCCGCGTAGACGATTCCGAACTAAGCAAAACAAAGTCGGGCGACATGCAAGTAAGGCGGCTAATAGCCAACACCAGCCACGCAGATATTTTTGTAAGCATACATCAAAACGCTTTTTCCAAATCCAATGTCAAAGGTGCGCAAGTCTTCTACTTCAACGAATCCGACAACAGTATGAAACTAGCAACCTGCGTACAATCTCGCCTACGCGAATTTGTAGACCCTTCTAACAAATTCAAGGCAAAGGCAAACAGCAATTACTTCGTACTAAAACAAACCTCCATGCCAGCCGTTCTAGTAGAATGCGGATTCCTAACCAACAGTTCCGAACGAAACAAACTACTAAACGAAACCTACCAAGAAAAAATTGCATGGGGCATATATTTGGGAATAATTGATTATTTCAACCCACCAGTGCCAGAAGGCGGCACAGCCGCCTTTCGCCGATTACATGCATTGACAAGCTAACGCATACATCTCGAAGCCATAAACATTTTCCTAGCTATAAAAAAGCGGGCAAAGAACGCCCGCATAGAAAAGCAAAAGCCGATAGCTCACGTTTCGCTATCGGCTTTTTGTTAGAGATATGATAAAATACGAACCATGAAAACAGAGAGAAAATACAG
>WQVV01000011.1 GCA_009785665.1 Defluviitaleaceae bacterium | reverse complement strand
TTTATGCGCGGCAAGCATGGACGATTTGTATGACTATTTGGAATTACCATTCAATCATCCAGAAACAGAATCGCCAACAGTGGGCGGTTGGATAGTAGAAAAACTTGGACGAATCCCCGAAGAAGGCGATACGTTTACGTTTGAAAGTTTAACAGTTCGCGTACATAAGACCGAGCAACGTCGGGCTTTGGAATGTATCGTTTCGCAAGAGGCGGTGCTTGCGGGGGTGGCAGGAGAACATGGCAGCTAACAAATATGGTATTCTGTGGTATTTAGCACGACTTGCGTCATTTGTGGTATTGATTGTTTGTATTGCGTTTATATTTCTTGTCATGTGGCATTTATCTCCCGTGGTATCTTCGGATTATAGTGCGGTTGATGGTGTTTTAGATTTATCTGGTTTTGACGCTACTGGAGACAGACCAATACGCGTTGTTGGTTACTGGGAAAGATACCGCAACTACGATAATTTTTTTCATGACGAGGTGGATTTTTCCGACTATTCGCATTTGCGGGAATTAGTCCGTGTTCCTATGTATCTTAATGCCGATACACATGCTTATTCTGTGTATCGGTTGCGTATTATTAGCGATTTGCCAAATGTTTATGTTTCCATGAGTCCGATTAAATCGCACCACACCATTTTTATAAACGGTGTTCCAGTTTACGGCACGGATATAGATAGTGAAGTCATGCTAATTTCCCTTTTCGATATTACCGCGTTTAGGCTTGATTTCGATGCAAACCGCGAATACCAAGAAGTGCTGATTCTTATTAGCGGCTCATATGAAGGTGTTGACTTTTTCCAGTCGGAATTTATTATCGGGCGTGACGAAACTCTTCGTTTGCATATTTTACGGCGGTTAGGAACTTGGGCACTCATCACGGGGTTGATGATTATGCTTCTGGTCAACCGCCTTATTTTCATGGCAATGTGTCCAGAAAACAAAACCGCAAGCCTTATGACAATGATTGATATTGCCGTTTTTGTACGCTTGATGCTGGGCATTCCAGACCTTTATCATGTAAAAATAATTTTGCTTGGCTTCAATATTTCCAACGCAAATGTTGCAAGGCTAAATTTTCTGCCAGTTTTGATTATTGGAATGCTAACCATACTTTTTGTTGCGCGTATTTTCAATGCTGAAAATCATGTGAACAAGAAATGGTTTCATGCCGTTGCCGCGCTTTTTGGCTTAGTTGGGATAGTGTATTTTTTCAACACTTATCTGATTGCGTACAATCTTGGGTTTTCGGTTTTCTTGGCATTTTTTATACCAGGGTGCATTGTGGGTGGGCTAACGTTCTATCGTCACTTGCGTGAACAATTACGCAATAAACAGCCTTTATTAACCAAGGTGCAAATGCTGTATGTTTTCTCGCTAATGGTAATTGGGATTGTAATTTGGTTTGATATGACAACAATGCGAATGCCGCATAATCATTTTGTTATTTTGCTTGTGGGTTATTTTTTAATAATTTGCTCGCATCTTCTTGCGTCGCTTTGGGAAAATTTTATTAGCTACAGGGAATTAAAGGACGTTACCATAGAGCGCGAAAAACTAGAAAATTTATTACAAACAGTAAACCTCGCAGCAATGAAGCTACTAACGGCAGAAGATAAAGAATTTGAACCAGCATTAATGCAAAGTATGGAACTGATTGGTTATCACCTTAATGTTGACCGCGTTCAGCTTTGGCGTGTAACCGCAGCGGATAAAAACAAAACCCTTAACGTGGTTAGGATAAATCAGTGGCAGTCGGAAGTAGGCGAAAATCTTCCGCAAAAAGAAACAGCACTAACTATCTCCTATGGAGAATTACCGCATTGGGAATTGATGATTCTAAACGGGGAAGAGTTCAACGGCCCTATATCACATTTGCCCAAAGAAGAACAAATATTTTTAGAGTCTCAAGGCGCGCCAAAATCTGTGGTGCTTATACCAATATTCCTGCACGACGAAATATGGGGAATTTTCAACATAGACGACTGCGTAAATGAAGCCACATTGTCAGAAGAAGAAATGGATATAATGCGTTCTGCGTCACTGATGATGGCAAGTTCCTTCCACCGTGTAGAGCTACAAAAAGAACGCCAACGCATTGAAGTAGCAGAGGAAAGCAATAAAGCCAAAAGCCGCTTTTTAGCAAGAATGAGTCATGAAATTCGCACACCAATAACCACCGTGCTGGGCGTTTCAGATATTCAACTACAAACCCCCAACCTCACCACCGAAGTAGAAGACGCTTTCGGAAGAATAAATACATCTGCAAACACTTTGTTAAATATCGTAAATGATATTTTAGACCTTTCAAAAATTGAAGCAGGCAAAATGGAATTGCTACATGAAGAATACGACGTAGCCAGTTTAATCAGTGATGGTATGCACATGTGTCCGTGGCATGTGGGTAATGGCGACGTGAAATTCGTGGTGCAGGTTGACGAAAACTTGCCATCTTGTTTGATTGGCGACGTTTTGCGTATTCAGCAAGTTATGAGTAATCTTATATCAAACGCCTTCAAATACACAGAAGAGGGCGAAGTTGGTTTGTCGTTGCTATGCAACAGAAACGACCAAAGTGATGTTGTTGAATTAATTATTACCATTCGCGACACGGGTTTGGGCATGTCTCCAGAGCAACTAAACACTTTGAAAAACAGCGAGTACACCCGTTTCCACGAGCAAGAAAATAAACATATCAGCGGCACAGGATTAGGAATCCCAATTATCCAAAACCTGTTGCAACTAATGGACGGCAATATAGAAATGGAAAGCGGCGTAGGAAAAGGCACAATAGCGATTATCACCATTCCGCAAAGGCTAGTAAAAGGCAAGGAAACTCAAGTACTAGGAAAAACCGCCGCAACCCGTCTGCAACAATTTGAAGATATAACAAGCTCAAGGTCAAAGAAATTCGTAGCAGAGCCTATGCCATACGGGAGTGTTCTCATAGTAGATGATGTAGCGTCAAATATTTTTGTAGCAGAAGGACTTTTGTCCTTCTACGAAATAAAAACCGACTCCTGTAACAGCGGTTACGAAGCCATAGAAAAAATAAAACAAGGCAATGTGTACGACATAATTTTCATGGACAGCATGATGCCCAATATGAATGGCACAGAGACACTTCACGCCCTTAGAGCAATAGGCTACACCCAGCCAATAGTTGCGCTAACCGCAAACGCCCTAATAGGTCAAGCCGAAAAATTCATAAGAAACGGCTTTGATGGCTTTATTTCAAAACCAATTCAAACAAAGCAATTAAACGCAATACTAAACAAATATATCCGCGACAAGTACCCGCCGCAGATACGTGAAGCAAAAAAAGGCAATATCCTAGAAAAAATAGACAGCTACCAAACCGAGCTAGTAGAAAAACTAAAACAAGATTTTGTAAAAACCCGCAAAAACACAGTAAAAGAAATCCAAGAAGCCCTAGACAATAACGACATAAACACCGCACACAGATTAGCGCACACCCTAAAAGGTTCAGCAAGCTTGATACACGAACAAACTCTATCAAAAGCGTCCCAACAAATGGAACACATGCTATCAGAAAATAAAAAACCAACGCAGGAAGAACTAGCCGCGTTGGAAAATGAACTAAACAACGTACTGAAAACCATCAAACCACCAGAAGAAACTGGGACGATAAAAACAACCTACGACAAAACCGCCGCAATCGCCCTGCTAAACAAACTAGACCCAATACTATCCTCACGCAACGTAGATTGCATGAACTTCATAGATGAACTAAACAAAATCCCCGAAGCCGCAATTCTAGTAAGGCAGATGGAAAATTTCGATTACACCACCGCAATTGAAAGCCTAAAAACCCTAATCGAATTGTACGAATAGAGGAATTACATCTCCCAAGTACCAACGTTTAACTGACCCCTGTTGCGGGATATGTCGGGGTGTAGCATTGCGGCTAGTAATGTGCCGTTTGCCTTCCAGCCTAGAATGTGATTTCTGCCTGCGGCTATTGCTACTATTTCGCGCCAATCTGTGGTTGCGGCCTCTACGCCTGAATCTGGCCAGAAGTAAGCTAGAAGGCGAACTGTTCCGTTTTCCATTAAGCCTGCGAAGTAATCGGGAGCGGCAGAAATTTGACGGACGTTTTTCCAGCCCGCGAAGCTTCTGCGCATGTGATTGTCTCTGCCTACGCGGGCTATTGTGCCGTCTTGTAGTAGGGCTATAATTCTCCCAGGGGCGGCGTAACCTATGTCGGCAACGCCTTCTAGGTGAGAAACTTCTAGGTCGCCGTTGCGGTTGTTTCCGCTAACTAAAACGCGACCGTCTTTTTTTATTCCGAAGGTGCAATCCTGCCCAGCTACAACGTGAGTGACATTTCGCCAATGGGAAACTTTGCACTCGCCGTATTTGTTTTGACCGCACGCAAGCAAAGTACCGTCTGACCTTAGCCCCACGGTATGCCGCGCTCCCGCAGAAATTGAAGTGACATCAGACCAATATTTTACGCCTAGCTGACTGAAATCATTTCGCCCAACACCAAGCACAGTTCCATCTGCGCGTAACCCAATTGTGAAAAATCCGCCAGCAGAAACAGCAGTCATATCGCGCCAGTCATAGGTATTTGTGTGGCACTGCCCGTCGGAATTAGGGCCAACAGATTTAACCTGCCCATCTCGCGTAACCGCAACGGAATGATAATCAGCAGAAATCCGTTGCGCAAATCGCCTATTGATAAACGCCTTTTTCTCCGTGCCGAATTTCGGGCGTGGGACAGTCATAATTGGCCTGCGTTCGCCACCTATGAACGGGCTTTTCTCATTAAAAGAAGGCCGCGCCATCACTTCCGACCGTGGTTTTTCGATTGTTATGTTTGACGCGCCTAAATCGCCCGTCATGTAAACCGCGCCTTCTTCTGTAATTGTGTAGCCTAAGACTACGCTAAAGATATTCAAAATCCATTGCGCTACGGCTTCGTCCACGGCGTATGTTTCTACGAACTGATGTACCAGCCGTTTCCGCACCATTGGATAATCTTTCTCGGCGTACTTTAGCTGAAAATACCCGCCCATCTCCAAGAAATTGGCAATCTGAATGCGTTCCTTGCGAAGCATTGGCGCAAGGTCATTCAAAAGATTTCTTGCAGTTGATAAATTGTAAAACACGCCATCACCATATGTATCACGCATGGCTACTAAAGCATCAACAATACGTAAATCCATTATTCACAAGCCCCCACGGGATACCAACCCGATACATAATCCATTTCCATTGCCTTGTTGCTCCACAGCCACCCTTGATGAGTATAGGCAACCAAAAGACTTCCGTCTTTCGTAAGCCCAATCAAACGCCTGTAGCCGCCGTAAATTGAAACAATGTTGCTCCATTTGTCTGCGGTAGTGTCTGGGCGTGGTTTGTCGCGGTCATACGTCAGAACACGCACTGTGCCATCACTTCGCAAAATAGCAAAACAATCTGCAAGGTCTACAATACTAACTACTTCGCGCCATTGCGTAAAGTAATTCGCAGGCTGATTGCTTTTGTAAATTCGCCTATCCTTACCACGAATAACACAGCCGCTTATGCGGTTAGCAATTACCTGTTCTACATCGTGACACGACAGAAGCCACTTGATTTCCTCTGCCGCTTCGTCATCTTGAATCTTTACTAGCAGTGACAAAGTGCCGTCCGATTTAATTCCGACCAAGCCATCTGGATAACGTGCCACACTTATAATATCGGTAAAAGTTGATAAATCAAAACGCGAACGTCCTATCGCTACCACCGTACCGTTATCCAACACACAGATACTATCATATCCGAAGGCGCAAATTGCCTTAACTCCCGTCAAATGCCCAACATCACATTCATCATGGGAATTAGAGCCAGTAGCCAAAACCACGCCGTCCGAACGAAGCCCCAACGTATGCGCATCACCAGCGGCAACGGCAACAATATCCGTCCAGCCAAAAACATCACACTGGAAATTAGAATTATCCCCGTCTGCAAAAACCGTTCCGTCCACAGCAACCGCCGCAACATGCATTTTACCAATTGCAACCTGCCCATGCAACGAACTTGCAACAATCCGTTCCGCCTTAGCAACCGCGCCTTCACTTTCCGCCAAAAACTCCGCTGTCTCCAAATGCCCCGTTGCCACGCCAAACAACCGCACTACCCACTGGGCGGCGGTTCGTTCCATGCAAAAATTGTCTACTAGATTCTGCACCAGTTTTTTTTCCGCAAGCGGAAACGCGTCTGCACTTTTAAGCGCGTTAAAGCCGTCTACTTCCACAAAACTACGAACCAAAATTCGCTCGCGTTGCAAAGCAGGCGCGAGGTCAAGCAGAATCGCATTGGCACGTTGCATATTTTCAAGAGCATTTGGGTAATCGCGCAACACTCGCAAAATTACCTCCAGCATAGAATTATCCAAAATCCTCTCCCCTTCTTCAATCTTATTATATCGCGTACAATACGATTGTTGCAAGATATAGCGATTTCGTTTGAATATACAAAATTTACACTTGCGTGTATCGGACAATCAATGTATTATATGGTATTAGAAAATGACCAAAGAAGCGGCATAGCCGTTTTTCGCCGATTAAGTGCATCTGTTGATGTTGTTTCTTGGGCGATAAAAAAATTCTGTCGGGGGGTACCCACGTTGATAGATATTGATAATACGCAGGAACTGAAGGCTCGGATAAAAGTAATCGGCGTAGGCGGCGGTGGCAACAACGCCGTTGACCGCATGGTTGAGGACGGGATTGGCAATATAGAATTTATTGCCGCCAACACCGACAATAAGGCGTTGGCAAAATCCAAGGCGGCCATTCGTATTCAGTTGGGGGAAAAACTGACAAGAGGACTAGGCGCGGGCGGAAAGCCCGAAAAAGGTCGTCGTGCGGCAGAAGAAACCCGCGACGTGCTTGCCAATGTCATTGACAACACAGATTTGTTATTCATTACCGCTGGTATGGGTGGCGGCACTGGTACGGGAGCTGCTCCTGTAATCGCCGCCATTGCTAGGGAAATGGGTATTTTAACCGTGGGCGTTGTAACTAAACCGTTCACGTTTGAAGGCGGGCCGCGTATGCGCAACGCTATGGCAGGTATCATAGAACTACGCAAAAGCGTAGATACTTTGGTAATTATCCCCAACGAACGCCTTTTGGCAATCGTAGGTGATGATGTATCTTTAGTAGATGCATTCCGCCGCGCAGATGAAGTTCTTCATCAAGGTGTGCTGGGAATAAGTGGCGTTATCCTAGAAGACGGTCTTGTAAACCTAGACTTCGCTGATGTTCGCACCGTCATGGAAGACCAAGGCGTTGCACACATGGGAATTGGTCGCGCTTCGGGCAAAAATAAAATTGAAACTGCAATTAAAGAGGCCATTAACAGCCCACTTCTTGAAACTTCGATTAGTGGCGCGAAGGCCGTAATCATAAGCTTTACAGGCGACCATAGCATGGGGCTGAAAGACCTTTCTGCCGCCGCAAACTATGTAGGCACTGCTCTTGACCCAGATGCAGAAGTTATGTTCGGCGCAACCATTGACGACGCGCTAAAGGACGAAGTTCGCGTAACCGTTGTAGCTACTGGTTTAGACGAAACTGCCGCGATTTCAGCAGGGGCGTTCGCGCCGCGCCGTCCCGCCGACCAATATCATAACTACCAGCATCAGCATCATAATATGATGCAAGCACCTTCCGACGCACCCCCAGAAATCCAATCCGCTCAAGATGAACGCGAAGACCTCAAACCCATTCGCGAATCAAACTTCCGCTTAATCAACGAAGACATAACACCACCCTTCCTACGCGATTGGAAAAGCAGAAAAGACAGAGGGTAGAGGGTATGGATAATAACATGAACCATATGCAACCATATGAAGTTCCGCCCATGCAAAATGCACCAGGCAAAACCATGTTGAAAGTTGTGAGTATTGTCTTTATTGTAGTTTGCGCATTGTTTATCTTTGGGACTCTGATAAATATTCTGTTGCTTAATTGGACGTTGCCATATTTTGGTGGCGAAGCCATGCGCGGCGCGTGGATAATTTACTATGGCGTGAATTTGGTCTTCGGCACTTTTGGAATTATAATGGGGATTATGGGCGTTAGGTTCTGCAACGATAGGTCTAAGGCTGGGTTCTTGCAGGGGTTAGGCGCGGTTTATCTCACCATTATGGTTATTGATTTGATTTTGGTGTTTGCACTGGGGGCTGTTACTTATTTGGGATTTATGGCCGTTGGTGGCGTTGCCTTCGATTTGATTATGGGCGTGCTTTTCATTATCGCCGCTACTTTCAACAAGCAAAATCATTAGGTTGGCTTCGAGATGTATGTGTTAGCTTCTAATGCAGGTCAGCGGCGAAATGTGACTTTGCCGCTTTTTTTCTTTGAGCGAAGACGCTGAAAATGAAGCATGGTACGTATCGGAGGATATTTATGGCAGGCACCGTAACACATATAGCAATAGCTGAAAAAATTTATTCGATTGTTGGAAGCGATAAAATTAGTAACCTTGCAGATTTTTATAATGGGAATCTCGCGCCCGATGCTATCCATGCAAAGAAAGGCTACCAGCGGATAGACAAAAAACGGTCGCATTTAACAGAAGATATACCAAACTCGGAGATAATAAACCCCGCAAAGACAAAATTGTTTTATGACAGGGTTAATGCGTTTATCAACAATTATTATCTTAGCTCTGATAATGAAAATGATTTGTATTTGGGATATATAACGCACTTGCTTGCTGATGCATTGTTTAACATGACAGTCAGAGAGAATATTGTGAAAAGGGCATCTGCTGATGGGATAAATCAGCACGAAGCTGAGTTTGCCCAAATAATCACAAAAGACATAATAAATGTTGATTATCTCCTCGTTTCAAAATATCCTTTTATTCAAAATCCCGTTGAAATATTGGAACGCAAATGGGATTATGAAATAAAAGATTTTGTAGGCAAAGACGAAATAAACGGGAGCAAATGGTGGGTAATTGATTCGTTTTTCAAGAATCCGCCCGAGCCTCAACCCCTTAAATACTATTCATATGAAGAAGCTGTTGACTTTATTGAATCTGCCGTTGACAATATTGTGTATAAACTCCGTGGAAACGATGAAATAATACGGATTTTATGAAATGTGCGATTGCACCCTAAAGTCTAACGTATAAAATTTAGCAAAAAGTCCAACCTAATCTTAATTAAAATTAGGGAGGACTTTTTTTATGAAGCGATATTTTACATTTATTGCGATGGCTATTTTTGCAATTCTGATTGCGAGTGTGCCGGCGTATGCACAGAACGTCTCTATCGAAGCCAAGGCAAGTTTATTAATGGAAGCAGAAACGGGCAAAATTTTGCACGAGTTTAACGCCCACGAAAAACTAGCCCCCGCAAGCGTTACAAAAGTCATGACCATGTTGCTGATTTATGAAGCAATAGAGCAAGAGCGCATCAAATGGGACGATATTGTTACCACAAGCGCGCACGCGGCTTCTATGGGAGGTTCGCAAATTTTCTTGGAGCAAGAAGAACGGCAAACCGTTCGCGACTTAACAAAATCAATAGTAATCGCCTCCGCAAATGATGCCGCTGTAGCAATGGCAGAATACATTGCAGGAAGCGAAGAAGCATTCGTAACACAAATGAACAACAAAGCCCGCGCATTGGGAATGGAAAACACAAATTTTGCCAATGCCTGTGGTCTTGATGCAGATGGTCATTTAACAACTGCTCACGACATAGCAGTAATGTCACGCGAGCTAATCACAAAATACCCCGAGGTTTTCGATTTCTCAAAAACTCGCATTGACAAAATCACCCATAAAACCGCTCGCGGTGAGGAAGAATTTGGGCTAACCAACACTAACCGCCTAATTCGCAGTTACTCTGGTGCGACAGGCTTGAAAACAGGTTCAACTTCTGCGGCACTGTACTGCATCTCCGCTACTGCCGAAAAAGAAGGAATGCAGCTAATCGCGGTAGTTCTGGCCGCGCCAGACCCCGCAATTCGTTTCGACGGCGCAATGAAAATGCTAGACTACGGTTATGCAAACTACGCCCTAATTGCAAAAGAAGAAACAGGCACTCCAATGGGAGAAATAAAAATCTACAAAGGCGCGCTAGAAAAATCGCCAGTAGTAATAAAAGAGCAAGTAAACATGTTAGCCCCCAAAGGCAAACACGTTACCCTAGATGGTGAAGTGAAAATTTACGCGTCGCTAGATGCGCCAGTTCCCAAGGGCCACGCCGCAGGCGAAGTAATCTACACATGGGAAGGCGAAGAAGTAGGCCGCAGCGAACTAATAATCCCCGAAGACATAGAACGCGCTTCCGCAAATGCAATAATGGGCAGGTTATTCAGAAGGTGGTTCTACAACGAAGAAGCACATTTTATTGAAGCAGAAGAATAAAACCGCGAAGGAAGGGCTGTTGTTAAACTGCAAAATGCAGTTGACAACAGTTCTTTTTACTGATACTTTTTCCGCCAAAACAGTGCCATATTCGCCCTACGAAGATAATGCAAACTTGCAGGGTTGTTGCGAGGCGGATATGACACTGTTTTATAGGAAAAAGTATGACGTGAAAAGACGTGAAAAGTCATCTTGACTGGTAAGTAGCATCTATGATATTATTTTCGCATTCGGACGGATTGTACTGCGATACCTATTAATTTAATTAAGTAGCAGTCCCTCGTGTTTTAAACGCATGAGACTGCTATTTTTTATTAGGGTCACTATTCAGCCCATTTCAAATCGAAACGCTTATACATAAGGGAGGCATTGAAATGAAAGCATTCCAAAACCTAAAGATTTTCACGCGTTTAATTTTATGTTTTGGTGCGACAATTGTTTTAACAATCGCGCTATCGGTAATTGGATTATTGACAATTAACGCAGTAACTGGGAATTACCGCAATATGATTAGATACACGCAGGAACGCACTGTACTTATGATGGACGTGCAATTTAGCATTATGGATTTACGTCGAATAACCACGGCCGTAAGAGCCGACATTGGCATGTTAGACCGCCAAAATTCTCATGCGGTGGAAACAGCGGGAATAGTCGAGAATATTCATGCGCAAGTTGAAAGGTATATAAGCCTAACCCAAAACGACCCACTGTTAAACAACACACAACGCGACGAAATGATTCATCGTGCAGAAAGATTACTTACTGTTCTTGACCAGTACAACCGCGACTTGATTATCAGAAACATAGCCTATGCGCGGGAAGGAAATACACCGGCAGTTGTAGCAAACGCAACCGCCCAAGCCCCATTAATCCGCGAATTGCAAGACCTAACAAACGAACTAATCGCCGCCGAAACGAACTTGCTCTATTCAACAGCGGCACGCACCCAAGAATTGGAACGGGCAACTACCTTCGTTTTTATTATTATCGCCTTTGTCACGGTGCTTTTGTCGATTTTGCTTGCTGTTCTTGTTTCTATTTCTATCACAAGCCCAATAAAAAGAATCATAGAGGTATCAAACAATGTTGCCGATGGTAAGTTTAACGTAAACCTAGCAACCACCGCCAAAGATGAAACAGCAATGTTATCAAGAAGCTTCGGCGTGGTAGTGCAAAACGTAAACAACATAGTAGGCGACATCAACGAAATGCGCGACAAGCACGAAAGTGGTTTAATAGATACCCGCCTAGCTTCTGAAAAATATCAAGGCGCGTACAGGGATATTTCCGACAGCATAAACAATATGGTGAATAACTACGTGGTAATCATCAAGGATATTTTGGGCGTGCTTTCCGATATAGCGGCAGGGTCTTTCGCAAAGGATATGCAGGAATACCACGGCAAGGACATGGGTGTAAAAGCTGTAGTATCTGAACTAAAAGGCAGAATCGAAGGAATAACCCTCGAAATAGATAACTTCGTGCAAGCGGGCGCAGATGGCAATTTATCGCATCGCGCACAAGTAGGAAAATTGCAGGGCAAATGGGCAGAAATAATTCAAGGTCTAAACAACGTACTAGAGGAAATAGCAACCCCAGTACAAGAATCCCAAACGGTAATCACCGAAATAGCCCAAGGCAATTTTGACATACAAGTAAGAGGAAACTACAAGGGCGCGTTCCTTGAAATGAAAAACAACTTAAACAATACAGTTTCCACTACCTCGTCCTATATTGAGGAAATATCGCAAATTCTTTCTATGATTGCCCACGGAGATTTAACCCAAACCGTCACCCGTGACTATGTGGGTAGCTTTGGCTCCATAAAAGAGTCGCTGAACAATATCTCCAACACCTTGCAACAGGCTATGAGCGAAATTTCTTCGGCGGCTAAGTATGTGCTTGAAGGCTCGCAAAAAATTTCTGCCAACGCTATGGACGTTGCCGACGGCTCTACAACCCAAGCCTCATCATTAGAAGAGTTGAACACCTCTGTTGAGTTAATCAATGTTCAAACACGTCAATTCGCAGTCAGTGCCAATGAAGCTAACGAGCTTTCCAGTAAATCCACACAAAACGCGCAAGATGGCAACAACACCATGATGGAAATGATGGAAGCAATGACGCAAATTAAAGGCTCGTCAAACAATATCGCTGGAATAATCAAAGTCATACAAGATATTGCATTCCAAACAAACTTGCTGTCCCTAAATGCGGCAGTAGAAGCCGCTCGCGCTGGCGAACAAGGCAAGGGCTTTGGTGTTGTAGCAGAAGAAGTACGCAACCTAGCCGCAAGAAGCCAAAATGCCGCAATAGAAACAACCACACTAATCAATGATTCCATCTCAAGAGTAGAATCGGGCTCGTCAGTTGCCCAAGCAACCTCCGCTTCACTCAACACCATAGTAGTTAATTCGCATGAAGTGCTAAACATAATCAACAACATATCCAAAGCCGCAAGCGAACAAGCCGAAATGATTTCCGAGGTAAGCAGAGTGCTGTTAGAAACAGCAACCACAGTACAAGACAACGCAAGGTTTGCCCACGAATCAGCGGCAACAGCCCAAGAACTAAACTCCCAAGCAGAAATGCTAGAAAAATTAGTATCCTACTTCAAAATATAGGGCGTGTTCCCACTACGGAAATGGCACGATTTTTGATGCAATTTTGTGCCAATCAAGGAGGGTTTCGCGCCGCGTCCTAGAAGTAGTCGTTTTTCGTTTTCTTTGCCCACAAGGCAAAGAAAACTCGAAAAACGACATGCAAGCGAAATCCCGACGCAGAGTGGCGCAAAATTGACCAAAAAGCGTGTCGTTTCCGTTGTGGGAACACGCCCTAACATTACACTCACTGCGCCATTTGGGACAGTGTCCCAAGATTTTTTTAAGGGCAAAAACAAAATAGACCTCTTGCCACACAGGAGGTTTAATTACAAGGGGTGATTGTTTATGGCTAATGCAATAGCCAGTCCTATTTATATGATTTTGCTGTTGATGGTTGTTGTGATTTTTTTTGCCACACATGTAGACAGTATCAGAGGGCGTAAGAATCCTGCATTTGTGATTTTGTGTGTTTGTGTGTTTCTGTGGCTTTCGTCGTATCTCGCGCTTTTGCTGGTGTTTAATGTTGGTATCAATATTTTTATTTGGAATGGTGCAATGTTATTTGCGGCTATTTCTCCTATTGCTATTTTTGTTATTACTTTTGGGTATTTTCTGCCAGAGCGGAAAATACCCAAATTTGTGTTGATTTTATTTTCCATTGTCCCCGCTGGCACGGCTGTGATGGTGCTTACTTCGCCTTTCCATGCCTTGCTTAGAGATGTTGATTACATTTCTGTGTGGCCGCGTTCTGTTACTTATTCTACGGGCGCGTGGTTTCCTATTCATACTGCTTCTGCTTATGTAATGTTGGGGCTTACATTCTTTATCGTTGTGTATTTTGGGCTGATTAAAAATACGCGGGGTAATCGTTTTGTGGCGGTGCAGTTTATTGCCGCGCTTTTGTTCGCGATTACTGGAAGCGTTCTGTATCTATCAAGGGTGTTGCCCATGGACATCAATCCAACTGCTATGGGTGTTGCGGTGGGAATACTGTTCCTGCATTTGGCTATCACCGACAAAAAATACAGCGTCACCTTCCGAATGTTTAACACTTTCAGAAGCCGAATTACATTTCCGTCGCTTGTGGCGGTGTTTATGGTGCTTTCCTTTATAATTGCCTTTACTGCTGTAGGCACGGGGTCGCTTGTGGACGACTTTGAAGATGATAGATTAAACGCGGCGGCTATAGCGGTACGCGAATATCTGCGTGGACAGGAACGGCAAACATTTGCTGTTGCGTCGGCAATGGGTGGAAATGCGGAGCTAATTAATCTTATCAACCAAGGCGATAGAGATGCACTTTGGCAGTTCTCGTATAATCAAAAACGCCGTTTTGAGGTGGACGAGATTGTTATAACTGATGCCAATGGTGTTACTCTCGCGCAGTCGCATTTGCGGGCGTATGTTGGTGATGATATTGGTTATACGCCCGTGGTTGCGTCTGCGTTGGGTGGGGATATTATTACATTTTATGGAACATCTCCAACTGCGTCTATGGCGATTACTTCCTCTGCGCCAATTATGGACGGGGATAGAATCATAGGCACTATTGTGGTTAATTTTGATATAGGGACGTATGACTTTGTAGATAGACTTGGCGATATATTTGGAGTGGATTTTACTGTTTTTAGTGAAAATACATCTGTCGCAACTACACTCGTTAATCCCGCAACCAATATGCGAACTTCTGGCACACAAGTGCGTCCAGATATTGCCGAAACTGTGCTGGTTAATCACGAACACATAATACTTCCCCTAAACATTTTGGGAATACTGCCCTATCTTGCGTATTACTTCCCGTTGTATGGTATGGAAGGCGAAGCTACAGGTATGTTTTTTATAGGCATTTGCAGAGAGGTTGCCATTGCCACTACTGGAACGCAGGTGCGAAATATAATTGTCGCTACTGTTGTGGGTAGTTTGATTATTGTTGTCACTATGTTTATTTTAATCCAGCTTACGCTGCGGCCGCTTGGCAATATTATGAATAAGGTTAAAGCTGTGGCGGCTGGGAATATCAACGTAAACATAGACCGCTCGAAAATTAATCCAGATGAGTTGGGCGTGCTTGAAAATTCTTTCGGCGACATGCAGGAAGAAATTGCCGCTATGATTACTGAAATTCAAAATCGCAACAGAGGAATTGTACGGGGGTATTTTGCGCAAAGAGAAAACGCGTTTTCGGCTAAGGGCGATTTCCAAGAAATCCTTGATGGCGTTGAAGAGGCGGCAAAAAGTTTTGTTCAATACCTTGATGGCTTGGAAGGTGGCATAATAATTTTTGATGTAGAACGTCGTGTCACCTTTATAAATGAATACAACAAAAAAGATGGCTTTGCTAATGATGTAATTGGAAAGCATTTGCGTGATGCAGTTCCTTCCGATGTGGTTGATTTCATGATGGAAAAATTTGACCAAGCAGTTGCAACGGAAAAAAGCGTCATCTATCCTGTAGAGGTAATGTTGCCCAACGGTCGCACATATGCAACCCATAGCATTGTGCCAATCAAGAATAATAAGGGAAAAGTCACTGCGTACATGAACTTTGCCTTTGACACAACAGAAGTTGTTTTGGCGCAACAGCGTTCGGATAGGGTAAGCACGTATCAAGAAAATGAAGCATCTGATATTACAAAATCGCTTCGTGATGGTCTTGCAAAGGGCTTGTTGCAGTTTAATTATAGACCCGAATCTCCCGATAAAGATACCGCTTCTGCCGCCGCCGCGTATAAGAAAATTAGCGACACCATTGACCATGCGATTACCTTTATCAAGGGTTATACAGATGAAATTTCTCATTTGCTACAGGAATTTTCTGATGGTAATTTTGATGTGAGTATTCAGCAGAGTTACATGGGCGATTTTGCTACCATTAAGCAATCTATGGAAGGGCTGATAAGTTCTATTGGAAATCTGGTGTCGGAGATTCAAAATGCCACAACACAGGTTGATAGTGGCGCGGGGCAAATTGCGCAATCTACCCAGAGTCTAATGGTAAGCTTTGAAGAACAAGCAACCGCAATAGGCGAAATACGCGGCGCAGTTGACGCACTAACCAAACACACACAGCAAAATGCCCAAGACCTGCAATCAACGGGTGAACTTGCGCTACAGGTTCAAGCCGCCGCAAAAGATGGCGAACATCATGTTCAAGATATGTCCGTAACTATGGACGAAATAAAATTGTCTTCGGCAGAAATAGCAAAAGTCGCTGGCATTATAGAGGGCATAGCCTTCCAGACAAATTTGTTGGCCTTAAACGCTTCTGTAGAGGCCGCTCGCGCTGGCGAACACGGTAGGGGCTTCTCTGTAGTAGCAGACGAGGTACGCAACCTAGCAGGAAGAAGTGCCGATGCCGCAAGGGAAACAACCGCTATGATTAACAAGTCTATAGCCCGCGTAGACGAAGGCGTTAAAAAATCCGAACGCACTTCTGATGCATTGCACAAGATAGTAGAAATGATGGACAGGGCAACCGAAGCAATGGTAAGCATTGCAGATGTTTCAACCGCACAGGCGGGGGAAGTTGAAAAAATTCAAAACAGCATGGAATCAATTTATCGCGGCACCTCCGAAAACGCTATTGCTGTACAAGACAGTGCTTCCGTTTGCGAAGAACTTTCCAGCCAAGCAAGCGTGTTGAAGTCTTTGGTTGAGAGGTTTAAAATTTAAATTAGTATTACAAATGTAACACTAAGGGGGTTTGGCTTGTAGTGATGATACAATCACACGGCTGCCAAACGTCCTTTTTATTTTTGGATGCATGAGACACGCATATATGCTATAGTTGTAATTAGGAATTGCGAACAAAATTTATATTAAACGAAGGCGGGAAATCCAAATGGATATGAGTAACGAGATTTATTCGGTAGCGGCACAAAAGAAAAATCGCCCTTCTATCGACATGATACGAGATATTTTTATAACCGACCCTGTATTAAAAAAAGGATTGGACGATGTTTTAACGTTATTGCATGAATATAAAATTAAAATGGGTTGGTTTCACACAAGCCATTGGAAAGCAAAATATAAAGGCGAACCGATTCTTTCGATTAAAATAGGAAATGGTTTTAAGTATATCGAAAACTGGTTGCTTATCAATGTCGAAACGGTTTTACCTGATGAATTAACTGGATATTTATCGCAATTTTCTAAAGACGCACAAGATACGCTGGCAAAAAATATTTGTTTTTGTAATACTTGCGGAAAACCTAAAAACCCTTGCGATAACGTTATAAAACAAATAATTATTAACGGCAATGAATATCGCAATGTTTGCAAAAACCGCCATGATACGGTTGTGTGTCAATGTTTATACGATACCGCCAATGGTAATCCGTTACCGCAAGATTTTGATATAACAAAAGAATTTATTACCGCAAAAATAAAACATATAAACAATAAACATAATAAATATGATAATGCAGTAACGTCTGCATTAAAATCTAAAATAGCGATTGCTATGTCCGAATCATTGAACGGTGAGGACAAAGCTAACGCGTTAAAATTTATATCGTTTTTATCTGAAAACAAACTATCTTCGCAACATATGTCACCAAACGCATGGAAAGTCAATTATGGCGATACGAGGATTTTCAGAATTACGGTTGGACGTAAAAAAGCAAATTGGACGGTCGAACTGATGCCGACTCTTTTCGGCAACCCTGCGCCTTATACACCGACGGATTTTGATACGTTTATTGATAACGAAAATCTGCGGGAGTTTATCAACAGCAAAATGAAGATATGCAGAAATTGTTATCCTAAAAAGTGTGCAAGAAAAGAACTTAGCGAAGAATTTAATACCATATGCAACGTAAATTGGGCTAACCCGAACAATGAAGCAATAAATAATTTAATTAAAATGACGGATTATTGGAAAAAACAAGAATTAACCTAATAATTAAGATAGTTATTTCAATAAGATATGCTTGCGTACAAAATAAGCATTTTTTCAGGAACGAGAACCTTAACACGAAACCTATGCAATCGTGTAAAGGTTCTGATTTCGTGTTCAAGTGTCGCACAAGGGGTGCGAACGAAAGTGAGATATTTTTACAGGTGTGTCGTTTAAGATATATATTTATGCGAAAATCATACACCGGCACCAAAAAAAATGCAAAAATCAGGCTGTTCGAACACTTCCAGCGATTGTATCAAAGTCAACGTCAATACGGGGCTGTTGTCAACTGCGTTTTGCAGTTGGCAACAGCCCCTCAACCTTTATTTGTAGTACAAAAAAAGGAGTTGTAACGTGATTGCTTATTTATTAAATATTACTGCTATTGTTTTGGTGTTGCTTACATTTAATATAGCTATGTCTGTTTTATTTGAATCGCGGAAGAGTAAGGAATCTGTTATACTTTTGCATGTGCCTGTTACAATATGCGCGCTGATTTTTGTTTTCTTTGTTCCTGTGCCGCTCCTTGTGGGGGCGATACTTGCCGCACCATTTTTTTTTGCTATAACTTTGAACTACGACGCTAATGTGTTGACAAAATTAAATGCGCTAGGTTTTTTTTATGCAGTGTTAAGTATCAATAGTTTTACGGTTAATCTTTTTAGCGACATTAGTTTTGGTGTTTTGGATTCGCACCGCAATACTGTTAATTTTATCATTGTTGCGTTACTTTCGTTATTACTTATGGTGATTATACATAAGCGGTTTGCTAATATTAAAAAGAAACCAGCAGATATACCCGCTTTTAGAATCCCACTTTTAATTGGGCAAGTTTTATTGATAGTGGTTACAATTTTTAATGCGTTTGATTTACCAATTTTTGAAGGGCTGGCTATTGTGCTTTCGTGGCATACGTTTAACATTTTCATTGTTTATTTGCTAAATATGATGGTTGCCGAATTTGAAAATAAGGTGCAAACAACATTGCAGGCACAGGAGAAGGAATATTATTTTGCGCAATGCGAAATTATGCAAGAATCTATGGACAAGGTGAAATCTGTAAGGCATGACATGAAAACCCATCTGGCCACACTCAAGGGGTATGCTACAAAGGCTAATGCCACCGAAATAACAAATTATCTGGACACGTTGCTGGACGACATAGGCGGAAGCGAAGTTTACAGCGAAACAGGCAATGTGGTCTTCGACAGCATAATCAACTACAAATTAAAAAACGCAGACAGTGATAATATTCGCTTGGATATAAAAATGATTGTTCCGCCTGTGCTTAATATGGATGTTGCTGATGTTACAACAATACTTGGTAATCTTTTGGACAATGCCCTAAATGCCGTTGCAAAAGTTGACAAAAAAGTTATAAAGCTGGATATAGAGTTCAACAAGTGTAATTTATATATAAAAGTGGAAAACTCATTTAACGGCCATGTTTTTTACGCCGAACAGACAGACGAGTTGCCAACGTCTTCAAAAAACAAAAGCGGCCATGGTTATGGGCTAAAAAATGTCAAACGCTCGCTGGAAAAATATAATGGGCATATGAAAATTAGCCATACCTACAGCACATTTTCGGTTGTGGTATTTCTTTACGTGGAGTGATGTTAAACAAAACTTAAACAAACGCGTCGGGTTAGTTTAACTTGCGTTTAACTTCTTAGGCTAAAATCTTAGACAGTAAATAAGGGCGTGTTCCCACTACGAAAATGGCACGCTTTTTGGTCAATTTTCCGCCACTCTGCGTCGGGATTTCGCTTGCGTCCTCCTAGGACGCGGCGCGAAACCCTCCTTGATTGGCGAAAAATTGCCGCAAAAATCGCACCATTTCCGTAGTGGGAACACGCCCTAGAGATGACATAGAGGGAAGGGAATTTAACATGAAAAGATACATGACGGGATTATCAAAGGGTGTGTTACTTGTTTCCGTATTTGGGGCGTTGATGTTGCCTTTGACTGCCTGTGGCGGTGGGGAAGAAGTTACGGCGGCAGTGGCAATACGCGCCAGCATTCCAGTAAGCACGATTATGCCCCAAGTTGGGGATATTGTGGTGCTTGGAGAATACATTGGAACAATGCAACCTAATCAGCAGGTGGCGGTTATTCCGCGTTTGCCTGGAGAAGTGCAGTCTGTTTACTTTAGTGTTGGCGATATGGTTGAGGCTGGCGAAGTTTTATTCAGAATAGATACTACGGATATACTTTCAAATATAGCCGCGCTTGAAGCGCAATTGCGTGTTCAAGATGCTACCGTTAGAGCGGCGCAAACGGGCGTTCAGCTTGTGGAAGGTAGCGCGATGCAAAGTCAGTTGCTTGCGGCTTCTGGTGGAGTAGTTCAAGCGGAGGCGGGGATTCGTCAAGCGGAGCAAAATGTCGAGCAAGCACGCATTGGCATAGAGCAAGCGCAAATGGGTTACGACATGGCTTATCAAGCTTTCACAGATACGACAACTTTGTTTGAAGCTGGCGTGGTATCGCGCAGTGTTTTCGACCAAGCCGAAGCAGGTTACACAAATGCTGCGGCTGGTTTGGAAAGAGCGAGAAGCGGCTACTATATGGCAAATGTTGGGCTAACGCAAGCGCAAGCGGGACTAGCGCAAGCGCAAGCAGGACTAAGAATCCTACAAGAAGATGCTCCCGACGAAAACAGACGCAGAGCGCAAGACGGATTATCCCAAGCGCAAGCGGCAAGAAATATAATTTTAGTAAACCTTGAAACGGTCAACAGCCGTCTTGATGACGCGGAAGTTCGTGCGCCAATAGGCGGCGTGGTTACAATGCGTAATGTAGACGAATTTGGTTTTGCGAATCCGCAAGCACCAGCGTTTATCATTGCGGAGCAGGATAGCATGACTGTTACATTCCGTGTGCCGCGTGGTTCTGCGGCGCATTTGCAACAAGGCGATAGCATCACCCTTCATGATGGTCGTGAGTATCTTACTGGCGCAATCACAGAAATCGCGGCGGTTGTAGACCATAGTGGATTGCTTACCATTCGTGCAAGTATTCCTAATCCGCCTGCAACTCTTTTGGGTGGAACAACCGTGCGTGTATTCGCAGATGCACAACGCGCCGAAGGCGTAATAATCCTACCCCTAAGTGCAATTCACTACGAGAGAGGTGTTCCGCATGTGTATATCGCAGACGGCGCAAGCGCGAGACGCGTACAAGTTACTCTCGGTGTATTCGACGCGGATTATGCGGAAGTCATTTCTGGCATATCCACCTCTGACGAAATAATCAGCACATGGAATGCTCGCCTCGCAGACGGCGTAGAAATCGAAATTGTCGAGGGGTGATTAGGTGATAAAGCTTACAGAAATAATAGTTAGGCGGCCAGTAACGGCAATCATGATAATCGCCGCAATCTTGATTTTTGGTGCAATGGCGATTTTCTCCATGCCGCAGGAAATGATTCCCGACATGGAAATGCCAATGCTGGTTGTACAAACAATTTACCCTGGTGCGGGCCCAGAAGACGTAGAACTTTTGGTAACAAGCGTAATAAAAGATTCCCTTAGCGCGGAAAGCGGATTGCGCAATGTGATTTCGCAATCTATGGAAAACGTATCTATATTGATGTTGCAATTTGAATTTGGATATGACATGAACCGCGCATATACCAGCGTGTCACGAACGGTAGACGGCATAGCCAATCGCTTGCCAGATGACGCAATGACACCAATCGTAATGGAAATTGACATGAACTCTGCGCCTGTAATGGTGTTATCAATTCAGTCGGAGTCCATTGGAAATTTGCGTTACTATGTAGAAAATGAAATTGTACCACAATTAAGCCGCCTTGGAAGCGTCGCAAGTGTAGATGTTTTTGGTGGGCGTGAATACTATATCCGAGTGGAAGTAATTGAAGAAATGCTACGCGAACATAATCTTACGTCGGGTAGCGTGATTCAAGCTATTAGTGGAGCGGAGTTTGCCGCACCATTGGGAACAGCGGCATTTGGCAATGTGAACTTGGGTATTCGTATTGAAGTTGCCCATGAATCCATAGCCGAGTTAAGCAGAATCCCCATTACCCTAATGACGGGTGATGTAGTACGCGTTGCAGACGTAGCAAATATAACAGTCTCCACAAAAGATGCCGCTTCCATAAGCCGACACAACGGCATGGAAAATATCACAGTAAACATACAAAATCCGCAAGCGGTTAGCGCGAACAGAACATCTGGCGAAGTAACCCGCGTAATCAATTCAATTCTGCGAGACAACCCAGATATTTCAATAACAGTAGTAGACGACGAAAGCGACCGTATAGCCGAATCCATTTTCTCCATTGCGCAAACGCTAATTCTTGCTGTTTTGTTGGCTATGATTGTTCTTTGGCTCTTCCTTGGGGATTTCCGCGCCGCGCTTATTGTTGGAAGTTCCATGCCGATTTCGCTAATTATTACGTTTATTTTCATGGATTTTATGGGGTACACTCTTAACATGATTTCCATGAGCGGATTGGTTATCGGTGTTGGTATGATGGTTGATAACGCTATCGTTGTAATTGATAGCTGTATGAACGCTAAGAAGCAAATCCATGGTTATAGGGATTCTGCCGTGGCTGGAACAAAAGCTGTTTTGCTTTCCATTATGGCGGTAACACTTACAACTGTTGCGGTATTCGTGCCGCTTGCTACCATTGACGGTATGGCTGGACAAATGTTCGCACCGCTTGGATTCTCAATTGTTTTCGCGCTGGTGGCTTCGTTGGTATCGGCTATTACTTTGGTTCCGTTGTTCTTTGTACGGTTCAGACCAATTGAAAGAGAAAATGCCCCTATCGCAAGACTTTTCAAGCGCATTGAAAATGGTTATGCCCGTATACTTCAATTCACTTTGCGGAAGAAAGCGATTGTTGTGCTTGCAACCATTGGAATAATGGTGCTTACGGTTTTCCTTGCGGCTACCTTCATGAACTTTGAACTTATGCCACCTATGGACGAAGGAATTGTTTCAATATCAGTAAACACGCGACCAGGGCTTAATTTGGAAAGTGTTGACGCAATTCTGGTTGACCTCGAAGATATAGTCGCCGTTCACCCCGACGTTGAAAGCTTTACTCTACGCACTGGCATGGGCGGGGCAACACTTACCGCATTTCTGTACAGTAATCGAGAGATGCAAACTAGCGAAGTAATTGAGCAATTCCGTTTTGAAACAGGGCATATTCTCAATGCCGATATTGATATTACTTCGGGTTCAATCGCAATGGCTATGGACGCGGGCGTTGGCATTATGCTTGAAGGCGACGACCTTGATAGCGTTCGTGATGCCGCCGCAATGGTAGAAAACATCATGAACTCACACCCCGATGTTATTCGCGTGAACTCATCTGTTGCGCGGGCTACTCCGCAAGCGGAAATTCGCGTTGACCCATTTATGGCGGCGGCGCGAAATGTTGTTCCGCAAATGGTGCTAAGTGCCGTTTTCCTTGGGCTTAATGGTACGGAAGTTTCCGCAATGACCATTGATGGGCAGCGGTATTCTGTTTGGGTGCAGTATCCGCAGGGGCGTTATGAATCTGTTAGCGATATTCAAAATATGATGATTATGTCGGCTACTGGAATGTTTGTTCCGCTTTCCGACATCGCTACAATTCAGTTTACCGATACGCCTCAGATTATTTTTAAACAAAACGGGATGTACTCCGTTACAATTTCTGCCGTTACGTCAGAGGCCGCAAGATTTACTGCCGCCGCTGAAATTCTAGCAAGCGTAAACGAACTAGACTTCCCTCACGGTGTAGGACTAGGTCGCAGCCTAAACGACGAAATGATGATTGACGAACTTACTGCGTTAGGTATGGCAATTGTAGTTGCGATTTTGCTGGTGTTTATGGTTATGTCCATTCAGTTTGAATCTGTTCGACACTCGCTTATGGTTATGACTTGTATTCCGCTTGCCGTTATTGGTTCGCTGTTTCTTATGATTCTTGCGGGCGTTACTATTAACATGGTTTCGCTGTTGGGCTTTCTTATTCTTATCAGTTTGGTTGTTAATAATGGAATCCTCTTCGTGGATACAGCCAATAGAAATCTTGACACAATGGAATTGTATGAAGCCTTGATTCACGCAGGACGCACTAGACTTCGCCCGATTCTTATGATTACACTTACCAGTGTTCTTGCAATGCTTCCCCTCGCATTAGGTATCGGCGACGATATGATGCAGGGGCTTGGTATAACAGTTATCGGCGGGCTTACCGCGTCTACTTTGCTGGCACTTCTTCTTCTGCCTACGTTCTACTTGATTATCGGCGGTAAGAAGGCTAGGAAAGCACGAGAACGCGCCGCGGCCGCTTTAGCCGAGGAAAATCAACAGGAGGTGTCGTAATGAAGAAATGGAAGTTCCTTGTATGTTTGGTGACAATCGCAGTGATGCCCATTGCCTACGCAATTGCCGCCACAGAGCCAGAGGATAACACTGTCACCATCACTTATGATGAAGCAGTAAGTTTGGCATTAGCCGACATGCTGGTGGTAAACGACATTAACATTGCAATACGCGACATGGAATTAAATCGCCGTTTTCTAACGGACGAAATGGAGCGTTTAAACAGTGGACGCGGAACATTGCAAACTCGCGCAATGGAAGACATGCTAATGGATATTGACATGGGTCTATCTAGTATGAGAGCCGCCCAAAGCATGATTGGTGATGCCACAGATGCGGCGTTAGCAGGAATGCAATGGAGCATAGCGGGAATTGCAGAAGGCGCGTCACCAGAACATGTAATCGCCCTGAATACTGCCGTTGCAGGAATGGTAGCCATGTCTGCACCCGATATGCGTGGGCAAATAGATTCATTGCAACACCAACGCAATGAACTAAGCCGCGAAATAAACCGCCTACGCGAACCAGAAAGAATCGAAGAAATGAGAAGAAACACCCAACAAGGCTTGAACGAAATGGATAGAACTGCGGCAATGCTACGTATGAATCAAGAGCAGGCCCAGATAGCAATGGAATTTGGATTACGCAATATGATTACGGCATCGTCAGACCTAAACAGAATGGCTGAACTGCTTGAGGCAAGCATAGCCCTATCAGAGCAGGGGCTAGAGCGAATGATGATAATGTACGGTGTAGGTTTGGTAAGCACCAACGATTTAAACACGGCACGCCATAATCTAAATCAAAACCGTAATCAGTTAGATGACTTGAATCGTGCTTCCGTTACTTTAATGCAAAATATGAATTATCTTCTGGGGCAGTCGCTATTCCAGTACACGGTAATAGATTTTGAACGCGAAATTCCAGAAATGCCTGAAGACCTTGAAGCACACATCACCGCAATTTTACCCACCACCCATGCAGTTCGTCTATCACAACTGGATATAGACCGCGCAATAGACGCAAGATGGGCATACACGGGTACACGCGGCAATTTATCAATAACAGCCCACGACCGCCAACGTGCATTAAACACAAATCGCCGTCACAATCATAACATTTGGCGTACCTATCTAACCGACGAAGATGAAGAAATAGAAAGCATTCGCACAAGAATCCGCCTACAAGAATCAGTAGAGCGTGCCCAAATCAGCCACGAGCAAACAATCCGCTCGACAGAGGCTTCTCTACTACGCGGCTACACAGAACTACAAACGCTACAATCCCAATACGAAGCCTTACAAGTAGAATACGCTCGCGCCCACGAGCTACTAGAAACAGTACAAAAAAACTACGCACTAGGCTTAGTAACCCAATTTGAAATAGAGCAAACGCGAGTAGCAATTCTACGCGCAGAGCTAGACAAAGAGGGCTTACGCAACCAAAAGTGGA